>JAICGP010000094.1 GCA_025923055.1 Thermoleophilia bacterium | reverse complement strand
TACGCGAAGCAGGCCGCCGACGCGCTCGCGGAGGCCTCCCGCGAGGCCGGCATCCTCGTGGAGCGCCTCGCCTACGCCGCCCTCGCGCAGACGGAGACCGCCCGCGCCGCCGGCCGGGCCTTCTCCGAGCGCCGCCCACACAAGTAACAGGCTGATACTTGGCTCCGCCCGACCGTGGCTCGGCTCACTCTCGTCACGAAGGCGGCGGAGGTGTCCGGAGATGTCCGGCGATGCTTCCGGAGTGCCTCCCGCCGCTCCGCGCATCGACTCGCGCCTCGTCGCAGCCTGCGAGCGGCTCGACGATCCGACCCTCCCGATCGCGGAGACGAATCGGCGGGTGGCGCTCTCGCCGTGTCACTCGGCCTCGTTCGCCCGAGCTACGAGCAGGTCCGAGTCCTCGTGCATGACGCCCGCCGTCGCGGCCGCCGCCCTTCGGCCGGCGACGTGCTCCTGGACGTCACGTTCCGCGTTCGGCCGCCCGAGGCGCTGATCGACTACCTCACGGCCGCCGACGAGGCCTCGTAACAGACTGTCACTCGGCCCTGGCGGTGGGGCTAGTCGAGCGGCTCGACCGGGTCGCCGACGCGCACGCGGCCGGGCTCCTCCACGTCTGCGTAGACGCCGAAGTCGACGTGCTTGCCGTCCGTGAGGCCCCGGTAGGCCGGAATCTCGCGCAGCGTGTCGAAGTCGCGCCGGCCGGTGTCCGGGTTCTGTGTCGTCGTCGCGCAGCGGGCACATGCTTCGACCACCCTCACGACGGCCTCCCCGAGCCGCAGGCGGCGACCGATCCACGTGTCCTCCTCGTGCGGGTCGCAGCCCGCCACCTGGACGAGCATTCGGAAGCGGCGGCCGTCGACGGGCCCGTCGTGTCCGGAGCGGCGCCGCAGCTCCTCGAGGGAGGCCTCGGAGAGGAGCGAGACGACGCGCTCGTCCCAGCCGCCGCCCTCGGCGTCGACGCGGACCAGGCGGAGCTGCTTGCCGACGAAGTCGGCGAGCGCCTCGCCCAGCGGGCCCGTCACGACGTGCGACGCCACCGGGCGGTCCCAGAGGTCGACCTCGACCGCCTCGCCGAGCCGGATCTCGTCCTCGACCACGTTGCCGTCCGGGAAGCGGAGGGAGAGGCGCTCGCCGGCCGGCTCGTACTCGGGCACGACGGTGACGAGCCGTCCGTGGCGGATGCCGCTGAAGAGGCGTCCGTGGGGGTCGAGCAGGAAGAACTGGCGATTGCCCGGCACGCCGTCGCGCTCGACCCGGATCTCGTCGGGATGCTGGACGGCGAGCCCCTTGACGGGCGCCACGGTGAGGCGGGAGACGGTGGGCACCGCCCTACGCTACCTGCGGGGCGGGAGGCGGCTCGCCCTGCCCCCAGGCGTCGGCGCCGCCGTCCACGACGACGGTCGTCCCGGTCACGTACGACGCCGCGGGCGAGGCGAGGAAGGCGATCACGGCAGCGGCCTCCTCCGGCGTCCCGGCCCGACCGAGCGGGATGGAGCGCTCCCACGCCGCGATCCGCTCGGCGCCGTATCCCTGGAGGCCCTCGGTGAGGATCGTCCCCAGGGCGACGCAGACGGTGCGGATGCCGTAGCGGCTCCACTCGCCGGCGAGCCCGGCCGCGAGGTTCTCGACGGCCGCCCGGGCGGCCGCCGCGTGCGCGAACCCGGGGATGCCGCGGCGCGGGCTGAAGCCGACGAAGACGACGACCCCGCTCCGGTTCGGGATCAGGGAGCGCAGGGCAACCGTCCTGGTGACGGTCCAGGCTGCGTCCACGGCGAGGCGGTGCACGGCCCGCCAGCCCTTCGGCGAGATCTCCTCCGCCGGCGCCGTGAACTGGCCGCCGGCGTTGTTGACGAGCACGTCGACGCGGCCGAAGCGCTCGAGCACCGCGTCAACGAGCCCCTCGACGGCCTCCGGCTCGCGGACGTCCGCCGGAAAGGCCAGGCACTCGCCTCCGAGCGCCTCGACCTCGGCGCGGACGGCCTCGAGCGGCTCCGGCCGCCGGCCGCAGATCGCGACCGCGGCGCCCGTGCGCGCCAGCTCGAGCGCGGTCGCCCGGCCGACCCCCGTGCCGCCGCCGGTGACGAGCGCGACCGTCACGGCCGGTTCACCGCATCGTCCGGCTCCCTGCCCTCGAGGACGGCCCGGACGGAGAGCGCGGGACGCGTGTAGACGGCCTCCTCCGCCTCGGCGCTGTACCAGGCGACGTGGGGCGTGACGACGAGCCCGGGCCAGGCCGGGGCCGGCTGCTCCGCCGTCGGCGGCTCGACCGGAAGGACGTCGAGCGCCGCGCCGCCCAGCCGGCCGCTCTCCAGCGCCTCGCGGAGCGCGTCCAGGTCGACGAGCTGGGGCCGCGCCGTGTCGACCAGGACGGCCCCCGGCGGCAGGAGCCCGAGCTCGCGCTTCCCGATCAGGCCCTCGCTCTGCGGCGTCAGCGCGACGTGGAGCGAGACGGCGTCGCAGGCCGCGAGGAGCTCGTCCAGGGCAGCGGGGCGCACGCGGAGGGCGACGACCTCCTCCGGCGGGACGGCCGGGTCGGTCCCCCAGACCTCGAAGCCGAGCGCCGCGGCCCGCTCGGCGAGCGCGCGGCCCGTCCGCCCGAGGCCCACGACGCCGAGCCGCGTGCCCCGCACGCGTCGCAGGACGCCCGCCGCCTTCCAGTTCCAGCCGCCCGCACGGACGTCGCGGTCGAGGACGACGATCCCGCGCAGCAGCGCGAGGACGAGCGCGAGCGAGTGGTCGGCGACCTCGTCGACGCAGTAGTCCGGGACGTTGCAGACCCAGACTCCCCGGCGCTCGGCCTCCGCGACGTCGAGGTGGTCGTAGCCGACGCTGCAGGTGGCGACCACCCGGAGCGCCGGCAGGCGGTGGAGGTCGGGCGCCCGCACCTCGGTCTCCGTCCCGACGAGGAGCGCGACGACGTCGTCGCCTCCCCACGGCTCTTGACCCTCGACGACGGAGACGCCGGCGCCGTCGAGGAGCGCCGCCACCCGGCCGGGGTCGTAGCCCCGGTCGCCCACGACGACGCGCCTCTGCCCGCTCGGAGCCACGGCCCGGGGTTACTATCACCGCCCCCTCCGGCAGGCAAGAGCCGACGTGCACGAGAAGGAGATCGAGATCCGCTGGCGCGACCTCGACCCGTACGGGCACGTCAACAACGCCGTCTACGCCACGTACCTCGAGGAGGTGCGGGACGAGTGGCTCGAGCGCGCGCTCGGCCGCGACGGCCTCCTCTGGGACTACGTCGTCGCGCGCGTGGCGATCGACTACCGGCGGGAGCTCACGCTCGACGACGACCGGGTGGTCGCCCGCTGCCGGCTCGACTCCCTCGGCTCCTCGAGCGTACGCACGCGCGAGGAGCTCGTCACCCCCCACGGCGAGACGGCGGCGGAGGCCGAGGCAGTGCTCGTCGCCCGCGACCGCGAGACGGGGCGCCCGCGGCCCCTCACGAGCGACGAGCGGAGCGCGCTCGAGGCGGCGTAGGATCGCTCGATGATCCCGACCGTGCCGGAGCTCCCGGCGGACGTGCAGGCGCTGAAGGAGCGCCTCGCCGCCTTCGTCGAGCGCGAGGTGTACCCGCTCGAGCAGCGCGTCGCCGAGGCCGGCCGGATCGAGGACGCCCGGGTCGACGAGCTGCGGCGGAAGGCGCGGGCCGAGGGGTTCTCGATGCTGAACATGCCGGAGGAGGCAGGAGGCGGCGCCCTGTCGATGCTCGGGCAGGTGGCGCTCGAGGAGGAGTCCGGGAAGGCGACGAACGGGCTCGGCTTCGCCGTCCTCGACCGCGGCCCGGCCGAGCTGTGGGACATCGCCACCCCGGAGCAGCGTGAACGCTACGTCGCGCCGATCCTCCGCGGAGAGTTCAGGGAGGCCTGGGCCGTCACCGAGCCGGGAGCGGGCTCCGACGTGAGCGCGCTGGCGGCGACGGCGGAGCGCGACGGCGACGAATGGGTCCTGAACGGCGAGAAGTGGTTCGTGACGAGCGAGGGCGAGCCGGGCTTCTACCTCGTGCTCGCCGTCGGAGAGGGCGAGCAGCTCCTCTTCATCGTGCCGCGCGGCGCGCCCGGGCTCGAGCTCGCGCGGACGCCCGGCTTCCTGCACGACCCCTACCTCGACCACCACCCCGAGCTCGTGCTGCGCGACTGCCGCGTCCCGGATGCGAACCGGATCCCCGAGGGCGGCGGCGAGGGCGCCCGGGAGTGGTTCCTCGTCGAGCGGCTCTTCATCGCCGCCCGCTGCTGCGGCGCAGCGGCGCGCTCGCTCGACCTCGCCCGCGCGTACGCCCTCGAGCGCGAGGCCTTCGGCGTGAGGATCGCCGAGCACCAGGGCGTCTCGTTCCAGCTCGCCGACTCCCTCACGGAGCTCCTCGCCGCGCGCCTGCTCACGTACCACGCCGCGGCAGCGTTCGACACGGAGCCCGACCGCAAGGTCGTGCACGGCAAGGTCGCGATGGCCAAGCTGTACGCCTCGGAGGCGGCGGGCCGGATCGTCGACCGCGCGCTCCAGGTGCTCGGCGGCCGCGGCTACATGACGGAGAGCCCGGTGGCGCGCTTCTACCGCGAGGTGCGCGTCGACCGCATCTGGGAGGGCACGAGCGAGATCCAGCGCCTGATCGTCTCCCGCGGGCTGCTCAAGCGCGGCGTCGAGACCTACCTCCGCTAGCGGAGGTCGCCATCAGCTCACAGCCGGGCGGCCTCGACGGTGGGCCGCGCTCAGCCGGGAGGCGGCGCCAGACCGGCGCGGTGCGCGAAGGAGACTGCCTGCGCGCGGCTGTGGACGCCGAGCTTTCCGAGGACGCGCTGGATGTGGGTCGCGACCGTCTTCTCGCTGATCACGAGGGCCGCCGCGATGTCCTTCTGATCGAGGCCCTGCGCGAGGAGCCCGAGAACCTCCCACTCCCGCGTCGTCAGCTCCCGCACGCCGCGCTCGCCCTGGGCGAGCGGCACGGCGGGCGAGAGGTACTTGCGGACGAGAGCCAGCAGCTCGTCGGGGTCGACCGGCTTGGCAAGGCTCTCGTCGGCGCCGATCAGGAGCCCGGCGGCGCGGTCGTACGCCTCGGTGCGCACGCCCGAGACGAGCAGGACTGGAAGGTCGCGGCCGAACGTCTCCTTGAGCTCGCGGCAGACCTCGTAGCCGTGGATGCCTGGAAGCTTGACGTCGAGGAGCACGAGCGCCGGCCGCTCCCCGTGCGCGACGTCGATCGCCTCCTCGCCTGTGGCGACCTCCGTCGTCGCGTACCCCGCTCGCTCGAGGATGGTCGTCATGAGCGTCCGGAAGCCCTTGTCGTCGTCGACGACGAGGATGGTGGGCGGGGCGCCCGTCATCGCGGCCGCGAACGTGGGGAGCCCCTGTCGCCACAGGGGGTGCTGCTCGGGGCTACGGGCACGCTGTACTCCAAATCGCCACAGGCGTGCCTTGCGTTACACGCAGCACGGAGATGCGCCGCCCGCATACAGCGACGCCCTCAGCACGGACTTACTGGATCCACAGTACTGCGCCGTCGGCGAGCCGCCGGACGTCGAACGCGTCGCGAAATCGGGCGATTACCTCTGTCGAGCGCTTTTCCGCGGCCGTAGGCTCGTCGAGGCCACGCTCCTCTCGAAGGAGGTGACGATGGAGCGGGCCCGCGTACCCAACGGGAAGGAGGCCTGCAGATGAAGCGCCATCTGCTACTTCTGACAGCGGCCGTCGTGGCGACCCTCGCGTTTAGCCCTGCCGCGTCGGCACAGGCCGGCCACTTCGTCGGGACACCGACGTGCACGGACGAGGGAACGTTCCTCGAGTGCACCGGCAAGGTCGCCGGCCTCGGCGGCACGACGTTCCGCATCGACGTCTCGGCGAGCGGCGTCGCGGACGTGACGTGCACCAACCCGGGCGGACAGGTCGCGCCGGGTCAGAGCTTCAGCTTCGCGGGCGCGGGGAGCACCGGCGATCAGCTGACTCCGAGGAACGGCCAGTTCCGCTTCACGGTCTCGACGAGCACGCCGAGTGCCCCACCGGGCTCGTGTCCGAACCCGATGTGGACGGCGACCGTCACGGACGTGCACTTCACGGACGCCACGCTCACGCTCTTCGAGGGCGGCACCGTCTCGGACACGATCACGGTCCCGGTCTCCTAGTCAAGTCGAGCCCGCGGTCAAGAAAAGCGGAAGCCCCGTGCGAGCGGGGCTTCCCTTTCAGGGTGCTTGCCGCGGGGGGCACAGGCGGCGAGCTGCGGCAGCGCGACGACGGCCCACTGAGCTAAGGCGCCCGCTGCCAGGGGCGAGAGGGGCGCCCTTCACGGCCGGGCCCTGCTCTGTCGGGTACCGCAAATCCGGTAAGGCCAAGATCAGGCAATCGCCGTCTGTTGAAAAACATTCCACAGTCCTAGCCTTCTCCAAGGCGCAAAAGCAGACGTCTCGGGCTATGCACGCGAGATGGGTCCTCCACACCCTTTGGGCGGTGCGGCCGGGAAAGGAGGTAGTCGAGCGGATCTGCTTGGACGCCCGCACGAGCACCCCCCTGGAGCGGAGAGAAAAACGACGATGCGCCGAGGCTGTGGACGGGCCAGCGCGTAGGCGCTGGCCTTGGGGCATCGGCGGAAAGGAGGCTCTGAGCCGATGACGACATCATCCGCGGGCCGCCTCCGGGCACCGCGGCATTTCTGGACCAACTCACTCAAGGGAGACCTCGGATGACAGAAGCGATTGTCGGGCGGAAAGGGAGCCGGCGCAGGCGCCGGCTCGGCCTGTTCGTCCCGCTTGCGGCGGTCGCCGCGCTGGTGCTCGCCATCGGCGCCTCGGCGGGCCCTGTGAGCGATGCCGCCGGCTTCGAAGGCGACGACGGGAACCTGGCCCCCCAGGCCCCGATCAACTTCGACTGGAACAGCTTCGCCCCGACCACGTGGACCGGCACGGCGCCGACGCGCACGGCCACTGACTCCGCAGGCGGCTGGGACTTCACCGGCCTCGAGGACTGGCAGAACACCGGCGCTGACAGCGCCTTCGCGGGCGGGACGAAGCAGGACGACAACTGCGCCTCTGTGATCACCCAGAAGGCGCCGAACAAGGACGACCTCAAGCGCTACTACCTCGCCAACAAGACGGACCCGGTCAGCGGCGACATCTTCATCGCGTTGGCATGGGCCCGCATCCCGCAGAACACCACCTCGGCGTCGGCCCACGTGGGATTCGAGTTCAACCAAGGTGACACCGCTTGCGGTGCCGCGTCCGACGGTCTCGTGGAGCGGACGGCAGGCGACCTGCTGATCGTCTACGACTTCGAGGGTGGCTCCGACGATCCCCGGATCACACTGAGGGAATGGGTCGCGAGCGGCGCCTGCGAGGTCGGCAGCAACAGTCCGCCGTGCTGGGGCCCGGCGACGGATCTGACCGCCCTCGCCTTCGCCGAGGCTGAGGTCAACGTCGGCACGTCGGTGTTGGACCAGGTTGCCGACCCCGATGAGACGCTGAACGACAGCGAGTTCGGCGAGGCGATCATCAACCTCAGTGACGCCGGCGTCTTCACGCCCGGCGAGTGCATCGCCTTCGGGAAGACGTTCGCGGTCAGCCGCAGCTCGGGCAACTCCGCCCAGGCCCAGATGAAGGACCTGGTCGGCCCGGGCGACATCAACATCCAGAACTGCGGCTCGATCATCATCCGCAAGCAAACCGACCCGAGCCCCGATCCAACGGGCACGAGCTTCGACTACACGACCATGGGCGGTCTCGTTCCCGCCACATTCTCGCTCGTCGACGGCGGGTCGGAGAACTTCCAGAGCCCCGAGATCCTGGCCGGTCCTTACAGCGTGACGGAGGCCGATCCGGGCCCGAACTTCGTGCTGACGGCGATCGACTGTTCGGCATCTGACCTCAGCGCGGGCTCAACGGCGACCCCCGACCTGGTAAACAGGACGGTCGACATCCAACTGGAGGCCACGGACACCGTCGACTGCACGTTCGTGAACACGCTCCAGACGGGTGCGCTCCGGATCCTCAAGAACAGCACAAAGGGTGGCGCGGTCTCGAACCCGGGGGCCGTCTTCTCGTACGACGGCTCCAGCGTGACCGACAACGGCGCCGGCGACGAGGATCCGGACATCGGCGAGGTCTGCGTGTCCGGGCTCCTGACCGGCACGTACACGGTCAACGAGACGTCTCCTCCGCCCGGCTACGGGGACGCCACCGAGATGGACCTGACGGCCACCGTGGTCGCGGGCACGAACTGCACCGACAACCTGCCCACCGGAGCCGGAGTGGTGACGTTCACCAACGCGCCGCTCTACGACCTGCAGGTGAACTTCCGTGACGGCGGCTCGGGCGAGACCAGCGCGACGATCTCCTGCCCAGCCCTCGATCCGGCGGACTCGACCACCCCGCCCGCGGGCTGGGATACGTCGAGCACGTACCAGGGTCGGGAAGCACCGGCGACGGTGACCTGCACGATCGTCATCGACCCCTAACCCGGAAAGGAGCCACACACATACGAGAGGGTGGGCTCAGGCCCACCCTCTCGCTTGCCGTAGCGAGAAGCAAGTCCGCTGCCGCGACTAGGGCCGGGTCGTCAGCAGCGAGTTACGCTTGCTTCTCCGTGGAGGATGGAAAGCGGTTCGAGCTCGTCCTCGAGGGCGCCAAGGCTGGGGCCGAGTGGGCGATCGTCGCTCTCTACCGCGAGTTTCACCCGAGGATCCTCCGGTACCTGCGCGCTCAGGAGCCGGGGGAGGGCGAAGACCTGGCCGCCGAGGCATGGCTCGATGCCGCCCGCAACCTGCAGCGCTTCAAAGGCGACGAGCCTGCGTATCGACGCTGGATCTTCACGATCGCGCGCCGACGCTTGATCGACTTTCGGCGGCGAAGGAGCCGCTCGGCACGCGCCGTCGGCGCCTGGGTCGAGCGCGGCGCGCCTCCGGACCCCGAGGGGGCGGCGCTGGCCGCCGGCGAGACGGAGGCAGCGCTCACCCTCATCGCCTCGCTGCCGCCCGATCAGGCCGACGTCGTACTCCTTCGTGTCGTGGCCGAGCTCGACGCGGAAGACGTCGCAAGGGTCCTGGGCAAGAAGCCAGGGACCGTGCGCGTCCTCCAGCATCGCGCGCTCCATCGACTTGCCAAGCAGCTCTCGCGCGAGGAAGACCGGGTAACGCAATGACGGCGTGGGACGATATGGACTACGAGATGCAGTTGCTGCCGGTCGACGGTGACACCGCCGACCGGATGCTTGCCGGGCGCATCGCCTCGGAGGACGCGCCTCCCGGTTATGCGCCGGTCGCGCGCCTTCTCGACGCGGCATCCGCCGAGGAGGGCCCCGGCGACCCCGAGCGCGAACGGGAGCTCGTCGTCGCGTTTGCGCGCGCGGTCGGCTCGCCGGCGCCGCCCGAGACAGTGCCCCGACCGTCGCTGCCTCCTCGAGCGCGCCTCCTGGCCGCGATGGTGGCCGCCGCGTTCGGGGCGACGACGGCCCTGGCCTCGACGGGCTCGCTGCCCGACCCGGCCCAGGACCTCGCCTCCTCGATCCTCGGCGAGCTCGGGGTCTCGATCCCCGACTCGTCCGAGCGCGCGGGGACGGGTTCAGATCTCGGAAGCCGGTACGACGCTGCTGCCAATCCTCTTGCCGCAGCCATCTGGGGCGCGGCAGGTTCGAGGGCGGCGGGCGGGCATCGGACTGAGACCGCGCCGCACGGCTCGGCGGAGCCGAGCTCGGACGGCCCGAGCCCGTCGGGAACAGCACCGACCGCTCCTCCCCCTGTCGGCGCCGGGAGCGAGACGGCGGCGCAGGCCGCGGATGGCGAAGCGGCCGGTGACCAGGACCGCGCAGTCGTCTCGGCGCCGGCGAGCAAGGGCACGCGTCAGGTGGACCAGCACGACCCGCCTTCCGGCACGGGCCACGGGAGCGTTCCCCTCGGTACGGATCTCAACGGCGGAGCGGGTGCGGGCGAGGCCGCCGGAGCCGGGCCCCCGACCGCGAACACGGCGGGCCGCGGACGCGGCAGCCCCCAGCACGACGCGAGTCCCGAGGAGCACTTGGTTGCTCGGCCGACGCCGCTCGCGGGGCAGCGCACGCTTGTCGCTCGACGCGATGGCGGCCGGTTGCAACACTTCACGGGCCGGGCGCCGTCGCGACCGGCTGGAGTGGGCCGCACCTCCAGACCGGGTAGAGGCTTCGACCAAGAGCCCCTCCGCGGCGCCCGGCCCATTGCGCGAAACGGAAGGCTCTTACTCGCGCGGCTTGAGGGCCGGAAGGTAGCTCTCCTGCTCGAGCCAGTGGCCGCCGTCGATCGTCAGGTTCTCGCCCGTGATGTAGC
>JAICGP010000093.1 GCA_025923055.1 Thermoleophilia bacterium | reverse complement strand
GCGTTCCTGGCGCTCGTCCTCTTCCTCGCCGACTACCGCGAGCTCGACAACGTCAAGTACGTCCTCGGGCTCACGGCCATCGGCCTCCTCGTGCTCCCGGCGCTGCCGGGAATCGGCCGGACGATCAACGGGGCGACGCTCTGGGTCGACATCGGCCCGCTCGTCTTCCAGCCCGGCGAGCTGGCGAAGGTGCTGATCGTGATCTTCCTGGCGGGCTACCTGCGAGACAACCGCGAGATGCTGTCCTTCGGCGTCGGCACCGGCCGGCTGCCCTCGCCCAAGCACCTCGGGCCGCTCCTCCTCATCTGGGGCGGCGCCATGCTCGTCCTCTTCCAGACGCGCGACCTCGGGGGCGCGCTCCTCTACTTCGCCATCTTCCTCGTCATGCTCTACACCGCGACCGCCCGCTGGTCGTTCGTGGCGGTCGGCCTGGCGCTCTTCCTCCTCGGCGCCTTCGCCCTCTACCAGGTGATCCCCCACGTCGAGGACCGCGTCCAGGGCTGGCTCGATCCGTGGAGTGATCCGCAGGGGGCCACATACCAGCTCGTGCAGTCCATCTACGCCATCTCGGGCGGCGGCGTCTTCGGCTCCGGCCTCGGGCGCGGCATCCTCGTGAGCCCCGAGGGCGAGACCTACATCCCCTTCCTGGAGACCGACTTCATCTTCTCGGCAATCGCCCAGGAGCTCGGGCTCGCCGGCGCGGCCGCGGTCATCCTGCTCTACCTCCTCTTCGCGTTTCGCGGCCTGCGCATCTCGATGCTCGCGGACGACGGCTTCTCGAAGCTCCTCGCCGCCGGGCTGACTGCGGCGGTCTCGATCCAGGCGTTCATCATCATCGGCGGCGTCACGGGCCTCATCCCGCTGACCGGCATCACGCTCCCGTTCGTCTCGTACGGCGGCTCCAGCATCGTCGCCAACTTCGTCCTGCTCGCGCTCCTCCTCATGGTGTCCGACCGCGTCGGGAGGGCAGGCCGCTGAACGCGCAGATCCGCCGCCTCTTCCTCGTGTTCGCCTTCCTCTTCGTGGCGCTGGTCGCGACGGCGACGTACTGGCTCTGGCGCGCTCCGGACCTGGAGGCGCGGCAGGGGAATCCGACGCTGGTCGTCCGGCAGCTCGAGATCAGGCGCGGTCTCGTCTACGCCTCCGACGGCGAGACCGTGCTCGCGCGCAACCGGCGGCGCGAGCTCGAGGACGGGCGCGTCTGGTGGCTGCGCCGCTACCCGCAGGGCGAGCTGACGGCGCACGCGGTCGGCTACTCGACCGTGGAACGGGCGCGGACCGGGCTCGAGGAGTCGCTGAACGACTTCCTGACGGGCTCGAACGCGAACCTCAGCACCGTGCTCGACACGACGCTCGACAGGATCCGAGGCCTCACCCAGCGCGGGAACGACGTGGTCACGACGCTGCACATGCGCGCGCAACGGACGGCGATGGAGCAGCTCCAGGGAGACTGCGGCGCCGTCGTGGCGCTCGAGCCCGCAACGGGCCGCGTGCTGGCCCTCGCCTCGTCGCCCTCGTTCGACCCGAACCTGGTCGAGAACAACTTCAGGCGGATCGAGCGGAGCGAAGGCCCCTGCACGCCCGCCGCCCCCCTCCTCGACCGCGCCACCGCCGGACGCTTCACGCCCGGATCGACGTTCAAGGTCGTCACCGCCGCCGCGGCGCTCGACACGGGGACGTTCAGGCCGACGAGCGAGTTCGACGACCCCGGCTACTGCATCGAGTACGGGCAGCGGGTCTTCAACTACTCCGACCAGGGAACCCCGAGCGGCTACGGGCGGGTCACGCTCGCCGAGGCGGTCGAGAACTCGATCAACTCGGTCTTCTGCAACATCGGCAAGGAGCTCGGCGCCGACGTGGTGCTCGACTATGCGGAACGGTTCGGCTTCTACGACCGGCCGCCGGTCGAGCTGCCCTCCGACGAGGTGGCGATCAGCGGCCTCTACCGCAACGGGCGCCTGTACCGCCCCGACGACCCGAGCCAGGTCGATCCGGGCCGCCTCGCCTTCGGCCAGGAGCGCCTCCTCGCGACGCCGCTCCAGATGGCGCTCGTCGCCGCAGGGGTGGCCAACGACGGCGTCGTCATGGAGCCGACGCTCGTCGATCGCATCGTCGCCCCGGACGGCGACGTGGTCGAGCGCTTCGGCGAGGACGAGTGGAAGGAGGCGATCAAGCCGTCCACGGCAGCCGAGCTGACCGCGATGATGACGCGCGTGGTCGCGTCGGGCACCGCGACGAGCGCGCAGATCCCCGGTGTCGAGGTCGCGGGCAAGACGGGCACGGCGGAGACCGGCGTGGCCGGCCGCAACAACACCTGGTTCATCGCCTTCGCTCCGGCGCAGAACCCGGAGGTCGCCGTCGCCGTCGCGCTGACGAACCAGTCCGGCACGGGAGGGGCCACGGCCGCCCCCATCGCCAAGGCCGTCATGGAGGCGGTCCTGGGAGGGAATCCCTAGTCTAAGTTCGTGGCCGGCGTCTCCGACACCCTCATCAACACGCTCTTCGACGGCCGCTACCGCATCCTGCGCAAGCTCGGTGCGGGCGGCATGGCGAACGTCTACCTCGCCGAGGACGAGGACCTGGGGCGGAGGGTGGCGATCAAGATCCTCAACGACCGCTACGCGAACGACGACCTCTTCATCGAGCGCTTCCGGCGCGAGGCGAAGTCGGCGGCGAGCCTCTCGCACCCGAACATCGTCTCGATCTACGACCGGGGCGAGGCCGAGGGCACCTACTACATCGCCATGGAGGTGATCGAGGGCCGCAGCCTCAAGGAGCTCATTCTCACGCGCGGCGCGCTCCCGACCGACACCGCCATCTCGTACGCGAAGCAGCTCCTCGAGGCGCTGCGGTTCGCGCACCGGCACGGAATCATCCACCGCGACATCAAGCCGCACAACGTGCTCGTCTCCGCCGACCAGCACGTGAAGGCGAACGAGCCTCGCCTCAAGGTGACGGACTTCGGCATCGCCCGCCACGGCGCCTCGCAGATGACCGAGGCGGGGTCGATCATGGGAACGGCACAGTACCTCTCGCCGGAGCAGGCGCGCGGCGCGCCGGTCACGGCCGCCTCGGATCTCTACTCGGCGGGCGTCGTCCTCTACGAGATGCTGACCGGAAAGGTGCCGTTCAGCGGCGACTCGGCGATCGAGATCGCCATGAAGCACGTCAACGAGCTGCCGACGCCGCCCTCGAAGCTGCGCTCGGAGATCCCGCCCGAGCTCGACCAGATCGTCCTGCGGGCGCTGGCCAAGGAGCCGGAGGAGCGCTACCAGACCGCAGACGAGTTCATCGAGGACCTCGAGCGCGTCGAGGCCGGGCTCCCCATCTCCCGGGCGACGGCCACCGCGGCGACGGCGCTCCTCGTGCCGCCGGCCCTCGACGACGCCACCCAGGTGCTCGCCTCCGAGGGGGCGACGCGCGTCGCGGCTCCTCCGGCCGCCCCGGTCACCCCACGGCGGCCGCCCGGCTACCCCCCGGCCACGGGGTACGGCGAGCCGCCGCGCAAGCGGCGCCGCTGGGTGCCATGGCTGCTCGTCCTGCTCCTCCTCGCCGCGGCGGCGTTCGCCGGCTGGTGGGTCTACAACGAGGTGCAAGACCAGCTCGAAGCCTCCGAGCCGGTCGCCGTGCCGTTGGTCGAGGGCCTCCGCGAGGAGCGGGCGATCGACGTGATCGAGCGCGCGGGGCTTCGTGCCGAGGTCGAGGAGCAGCCGAGCCGCGAGGTCGAGGAGGGCATCGTCATCGAGCAGTCGCCCCAGGAGGGAACGCGGATCGCTCGCGGCGATCCCGTCACGATCGTCGTCTCGACCGGACCGCGCATGGTCGAGGTGCCGCGCGTGGTCGGCATGACGTTCGAGGAGGCGGTCGAGGTGCTCGAGGACGCGGGCCTCGACGTCCGCCGCCAGGACGTCTTCTCGAACCGGCGCGACCCCGGCGTCGTCGCCTCGCAGGAGCCGCGGCCGGGGACGGAGGTCGAGGAGGGCACGGAGGTGCTCGTGCGCGTCTCGCAGGGCGCCGAGCAGATCGCCGTGCCGGACGTGCTCGACCAGAGCGAGGAGAGCGCCAGGCAGGAGCTCCAGCAGGCCGGCTTCGAGGTCGAGGCCGTGCAGGCGCCCGACGACGACACGCCGGCGGGGCTCGTGTCCGCGCAGAGCCCCGACCCGGGCATCATGGCCGACCGCGGCTCCACGGTCCAGATCACCATCTCCACCGGGCCCGAGCAGGTTCCCGTCCCGAACGTCGTCGGCGACGACGAGGCGACCGCGCGGGCCGCGCTGGAGGGCGAGGGCTTCGGCGTGCGCGTCCGGCGTGTCCCCGTCGTCGATCCCGGCCAGGACGGGATCGTGCAGGACCAGGATCCCGACGGGGGCACCGAGGCGGACCCGGGCTCGCAGGTGACCATCTTCGTCGGGGAGGCGCCCGCCGAGCCCGACGGCGACGGCTAGGAGCGGCGGATCGCGAAGCTCCGCGTAGCGGTCCTGATGGGCGGGCGCTCGAGCGAGCACGAGGTCTCGCTGCACTCCGCCCGCTCGGTGATCGAAGGGCTCGACCCGGCGCGCTACGACGTCGTCGCGCTCGAGCTACCGCGCGAGGGGCCGTGGCTCCTCTCGCCGGAGGACGCGGAGGGCCTCGACGTCGTCTTCCCGGTCCTGCACGGGCCGTTCGGCGAGGACGGCGCCGTCCAGGGCGTGCTCGAGCTGGCCGGCGTGGCCTACGTCGGCGCGGGGGTGACTGCGTCCGGGCTCTGCATGGACAAGGACCTGTTCAAGTCGGTGATGCGCGACAAGGGGGTGCCCGTCGCCCGCAGCGTGACGGCGCGACCGGGCGAGGCCGTCACCAGCCCGTACGGCTTCCCCTGCGTCGTGAAGCCCGCCCGCCTCGGGTCGAGCGTCGGCATCAGCGTCGTCCGCTGGGAGGAGGACTTCGGCGCCGCCGTCGAGCTGGCGTTCGCCCACGACGAGAAGATCCTCGTCGAGGAGTTCGTGGAGGGCGCCGAGGTGGAGTGCAGCGTGCTCGGGAACGCCGACCCGGTCGCCTCCGTCCCGGGCGAGATCGTCCCGCTGGCGAGCGAGTGGTACGACTACCAGGCGAAGTACGCGGAGGGCGGCATGGAGCTCGTCGTCCCGCCGCGGGTTCCGGCCGACGCGACTGCACGCGTGCAGGACCTCGCGCTCGCCGCGTTCACCGCCTCCGAGTGCGAGGGGATGGCGCGCGTCGACTTCTTCGTGCGCCCCGACGGGGAGGTCGTCGTCAACGAGCTCAACACGATCCCGGGCTTCACGGCGACGAGCGTCTACGCGAAGCTCTTCGAGGCCTCCGGCCTGCCGTACGGGCAGCTCCTCGACCGCCTCGTCGAGCTCGCCCTCGAGCGCCGCGACCGCCGCGCCGCGCTCCGGTACTAGTCGGGTTGGCGCCGGGGTCAGCCCGAGAAGGCGCGCACCTCGTTCACGTGGGCGCGAGCCTCGAGGGCGGTGATCCAGACGAGGTAGTAGCGCAGGCCTCCGTCGGGCACCTCGACCGGGAACGACGTGCGCCGGCCGGCCTCCCGCTGCTCCGAGACCTCCTCGAAGGGGCCCTCCGCCGCCTCGCCGGCCATCACGACCGCGGTGAAGCCGGGCTCGTCGCTCGTCACGACGAGCCGCGACAGCGCGACGGGCTCGCCGGCGTCGAGGACGATGCCGACCCCGGGCTTGGAGAAGCTCTGGTACGTCTCGGTCGTCCAGAACGTCGCGGGGTCGCCGTCCGTGGCGGCGGGCACGTCCTCCGGGTGCTCGACGTCGTCGCCGTCCGGATCGAAGTCGGACACCGCGCGGAGCGCCACGCGCGCCTCGCCGTCGCCGCCCTCGGCCTCGGGCGACCCGCCGACGCCGGGAAGACCGCGGACGCCGTCGTCGACGAGCAGCTCCAGGGCGACGAAGCCGCCCGCGAGAAGGGCGGCGGCGGCCGCAAGAGCGGCGGCCGGGAGGCCGAGGCCCCTGCGGCGCCGGCGGGCCGGCGCGTGCGGCGGCGGCGGCTCCGGCACCGGGGCGGCGGGCGGCGCCTGCATGACGCCGGTCTCGTCCTCGGCGGAGAGGGGCCGCGGATCGGGGGCGAGCTCCGCCAGGCACGCTTCCAGCGCGGCCACCATCGCATCCATGGACGGAAAGCGGTCCTGGGGGCGCTTCGCGAGCGCGCGGGCGACGACGGCCTCCACCCGCTCCGAGACCTCCGGGCGGCGCTCCCGGACGCTCGGAACGGGCTCGGTGACGTGCCGCATGGCGACGGACACGAGGTTCTCGCCGCCGTAGGGGACGTCGCCGACGAGGAGCTCGTAGAGGACGACGCCGAGCGAGTACTGGTCGCCGGCCTCGTCCGCGCGCTCGCCGCTGGCCTGCTCGGGGGAGATGTAGTGGCCGGTGCCGAGCACCGTTCCCGACTCCGTGAGCGCGTCGTCGGCCTCGAGCGAGCGGGCGATGCCGAAGTCGGTCACCTTCGCCGTCCCGCCCGGGTCGACGAGCACGTTCTGCGGCTTCACGTCGCGATGGACGATGCCGAGCTCGTGGGCGAAGGCGAGCGCCCGCCCGATCTGGTGCGCGACCTCGAGCGCGCGCCGGACGGGCAGCGGGCCGTCGGCCTGGACGACCGACTTGAGCGTCTCGCCCTCGACGTGCTCGAAGACGATGAAGTAGCGCCCCCGCCACTCCCCCCGGTCGATGACGGTGACGACGTTCGGATGCGCGAGCCGGGCGATCGCGCGCGCCTCACGTCGGAAGCGCTCCACGTACTCGGCGTCCCGCGAGAAGTGCTCGTGCAGGACCTTGAGGGCGACGCGCCGCTCGAGAACGGCGTCCCGAGCCCGGTACACGCTCGACATGCCGCCCTCGGCCACGAGCTCCTCGAGCTCGTAGCGGCCAGCGATCAGCTCCCCGAGCTTCACGGCCACAGTCTTCCCGCTGCACCGAGCCGCAGCCTTAGGGAAGGGCTTCTGCCAGAGCCTCCTCCCACACGCCGAGGGCTTCGTCGAGCTCGGCGTCCCCGATGACGAGCGGCACGAGCACACGGATGCAGTTCGACTCGATGCCCGCCTTGAGAAGCAGGAGCCCGCGCCGCGCGGCCTCCTCGGCGACGGCGCTCGCGAGCGCCGCGTCCGGCCTCCCCTCCCGCGCGATCGCGATCGCGAGCATCGCCCCCAGCCCGCGAACGTCGGCGACCTCGTCGAACCGCTCGCGCCACGCTTCCATCCGCGCGCGGATCGTCTCGCCGATCGCCTCGGCCCGCTCCGCGAGCTCCTCCTCGGCGATCACGTCGAGGACCGCGTGCGCCGCGGCGATCGCAACCGGGTTGCCGACATAGGTCCCGCCGACGGCGCTGTCGCCCGGCGCGTCCATGATCTCCGCGCGGCCGACGACGCCCGAGAGCGGCAGCCCGGCGGCGACCGACTTCGCGATCGTCATCAAGTCGGGCTCGACGCCGAAATGCTCCATCGCGAAGACCCGGCCCGTGCGGCAGAACCCCGTCTGCACCTCGTCGGCCACGAGGACGATCCCGTGCTCGTCGCACAGCCGGCGGAGGCCCTCGACGAACTCCCGCGAGGGGACGATGAAGCCGCTCTCGCCCTGTACCGGCTCGAAGACGATCGCGGCGACGTCCTCGGCGGCCACGCGCGTCTTGAACGCCCAGGCGAGCGCCTCGAGGTCGTCGAACGGCACACGGTAGGTCTCGGGCGCGAAGGGCCCGAGGCCCGCCTTGTACGGGTGCGTCTTCGACGTGAGGCTGAGGGCGAGCAGCGTGCGCCCGTGGAAGCCCCCCTCGAAGGCGATCACCGCCGGCCGCTTCGTGTAGGCGCGCGCGAACTTGACCGCGTTCTCGACCGCCTCGGCGCCCGCGTTGAAGAAGCCCGCCCGGAGCTCGCCCGAGATCGGCACGAGCTCGGCGAGGCGCTCCGCGAGCGCGACGTAGTTCTCGTACGGGACGATCGTGAAGTCCGTGTGGGTGAAGCGCTCGGCCTGGTCGCGGATCGCCTCGACGACGCGGGGATGCGAGTGGCCGACGTTCAGGCAGCCGACGCCGCCCGAGAAGTCCACGTAGCGGTTGCCGTCCACGTCCGTGAGCACCGCTCCCTGCGCCTCGGCGATCACGAGCGGCAGGTAGATGGAGAGCGGCTCGGCGACGACACGCTCCTTGCGGGCGAGGATCTCGCGGCTGCGCGGGCCGGGGACCTCCGTCCGGATCTCGATCGTCCTGGTCGTCGCCACGGCGTGAGCTTATAGATTGGCGTTGGCGATGGTCCTCTCCGACCGCACCATCCGGCGGCTGCTCGAGGAGGAGCGGATCGGCATCGAGCCGTACGACGACGAGCTCCTGCAGCCGTCGAGCGTGGACGTCCGAGTCGACCGCCTCTTCCGGGTGTTCAACAACGCCCGTTACCCGTTCATCGACGTGAAGCGCGAGATGGAGGACCTCACCTCGCTGGTCGAAGTGAAGGCCGATGAGCCGTTCATCCTCCATCCGGGCGAGTTCGTGCTCGGCTCGACGCTCGAGCGGATCACGCTTCCCGACGACCTCGTCGCGCGGCTGGAGGGAAAGAGCTCGCTCGGCCGCCTCGGGCTCCTCATCCACTCGACGGCCGGCTTCATCGACCCCGGCTGGGACGGTCACGTGACCCTCGAGCTCTCGAACGTCGCCAACCTCCCGATCACGATCTACTACGGCATGAAGATCGGGCAGCTCTCGTTCGTGCAGCTCACCGAGCCGGCCGAGACCCCGTACGGGACGGGCGCGATCGGCTCCAAGTACCAGGGCCAGGCCGGCCCCACGCCGAGCCGCTACTGGAGGAACTTCCAGGCGGAGTCCGAGACGGTCTCCGTCCGCGACGCCGCAGGCGGCGCGGACGACCGATCGTCTGGAGCGGAGCCCGCGAGTCCCGAGGCCGCCGACGCCCAAGGCGGCGGAGGACGAAGGAACTTCGTCCCATGATCCTCGTCACCGGCGGCACAGGCTTCGTCGGCTCGCACGTCGTCCACGCGCTGCGCGCCGAGGAGCGGCCCGTGCGCGTGCTCGCCCGCCGGCCCGACAAGCACGGCAGGGTACGCGACTGGGGCTGCGAGCTCGTCCAGGGCGACGTGACCGACGCGGACAGCCTCCGCCGGGCCGTCGCCGGCTGTGAGGCAGTGATCCACCTCGTCGCGCTGCCTCCCTTCTCCAGCGCCACGGCGATCGAGCGGACGATGACGCAGGGAACGCGCGACCTCGTGGCCGCCGCGGAGGACGCCGGCGTCGGGCGCTTCGTCCTCATGAGCGCGCTCGGCGCGAGCGAGGAGACGGTCGACGTCTCGCCCTACTACGCAGCGAAGGTGGCGATGGAGGAGGCCGTCGCCTCGGCGGCCTTCGAGCACGTCGCCTTCCGACCGAGCTTCATCTTCGGCCGGGACGGAGGCATCCTCGCGCAGCAGATCCGGATCGCGCGCCTCTCTCCCGTGACGCCGATCCTCAGCCGGCACCGCATGCAGCCGATCTGGGTGGACGACGTCGCCGCCTTCTTCGCCGGAGCGATCTCGCGCGAGAAGGCGCCGAACCGGACCTTCGACCTCGCCGGCCCGGACCGCGTCACCTGGGGCGAGCTACACGAGCGGATCCGGAAAATCCTCGGCAAGCGGCGCCTCACGGTGGCGATGCCGGCCGGTCTCCTGAAGGCCGGCGCCACCGTCGGCAGCGTCCTGCCGCCCTTTCGGGGCGCGCCAGACGCGATCTCGATGCTCGACCACGGCGACAACGTCGGCGACCCGGAGCCCGCGAGCGAGACGTTCGGAATCCGCCCGATCGGCCTCGACGAGCAGATCCGCCGCGCCGCCGCCTGACGCCGTGGCGCCCGACCTCCGGACGATCGTCTTCGTCGACGGGCTCGAAAGGGCACGCGCCAAGGAGATCGCCGCCGCGACCGGGGGACGGGACCTCCTGCCGCTGGTCCCCCGACGCCGGGGCTTCAGAGGCGCCTGGTGGCTCGAGATTCCGCAGGTCCACGACTTCCTCACCGACGAGGCCGACTGGGGTGCCGTCACCTGGGCGATGGCACCCGAAGGGCTGGAGCGGCTCGCGACGACACTCGAGTGGCTCTACTCGGAGTTGCCGGGGGAGTTCGCGTTCGAGGCGACCCGGGGTGAGGAGCCGATCGAGAAGCTCGTCTCGCGTGACGAGCTGCTCCGCATCGTCCGCGCCGGCCGCCTCGGGACCCGCACCCGCTACCGCGTGCGGAGCGCCTGAAAAAAACGGGGCCTCCGAAGAGGCCCCGCTCAGTAGATCGCCTGGATTCGGCAGGGGCGCTGGGTGTCCCCCACGCTGGCTAGGCGATTCCCCGTAGGTCCCGGGGACACGCCCCTACCTGCGACTACCTCCACTGCCCG
>JAICGP010000092.1 GCA_025923055.1 Thermoleophilia bacterium | reverse complement strand
GGCGGCTACGTCAACTACATGCAGGCCGACGAGCCGATCGAGCGCGTCCGCAGTGCATTCGGCGCCGAGGCGTTCGAGCGCCTCCAGACGCTCAAGAGCCGCTACGACCCGGGCAATGTCCTCCGCCGCAACCAGAACATCCCGCCGCTCGAGGGCGGACGCGGCAGAGCCGGCTAGCCCTCGCGCAACGAGGCGATCGCGGCCAGGATGACCTCGGCGCCGAGCGCCGCGTCGGCCGGGTCGGCCTCCTCGTCCGGCGCGTGGCTGATGCCGTCCCGGCAGGGGACGAAGACCATGGCGGTGGGGACGTGCTGCGCGACCGACATCGTGTCGTGGGCGGCGCCCGACGGCATCAGCATGAACGGCTCGCCCGTCGCGGCGGCGGCCTCCTCGAGGGCGGCGACGAGCCGCTCGTCCATGTGCGTCACCGGAAGCGTCTGGCGCTGTTGGTAGCTCGCCGTCAGCCCGCGCTCGCCGGCTGCCTCCTGGACGAACGACTCGATGCCCCGCGCGACGGCATGAAAGCCGTCCTCGACGACGCCGCGCGTGTCGAGCGAGAGGCGGGCCCGTCCGGGGACGACGTTGATGATCCCCGGCCGGAGCTCGATCTCCCCGACCGTGCCGACCGTTCCGTCGCCGGCCTCCCGTGCGAGCCGCTCGACCTCGAGGACGACCCGAGCGGCCGCAGGAGCGACGTCGAGCCGGAAGTCCATCGGCGTCGCTCCCGCGTGGTCGGCCCGTCCCTCGAGGAAGACGTCCGCGTGGATGTAGCCGGCGATCGCGGTGACCACGCCGAGCCGGTTGCCGGTGTCCTGGAGGACGCGGGCCTGCTCGATGTGGAGCTCGATCCAGCCGGTGAGGTCGTCGAGGATGTGAACGGCCTCACGCCAGCGTGCGGGCTGGTAGCCCGCCTCCTCGGCGTGCTCCCAGAAGCTGCGCCCGTCGTCGATCGCCCGGAACTCCTCACGCAGCTCCTCCTCGGTCACCCGCCGGGCGACGATCCGGCTCCCGAGGAGCATCTGCCCGAAGCCCGAGCCCTCCTCCTCGAGGAACGAGATGATCTGGAGCGGGAGATCGAGACCGAGCTCGGCGTTCAGGCGGCAGACCTCGAGCGCCGTGACGACCCCCATCGTCCCGTCGTACTTGCCCCCGTTGCGGTTCGAGTCGCAGTGCGACCCGACGCCGAAGACCTGCTCGCCGGGCGGCCGGTTCCGCGCCACGAGGGTCCCGACCGGGTCGTACGAGACCTCGAAGCCGATCGCCTCGAGCTCACGGACGAAGTAGTCGAGCGTCGCGCGGTACTCCGGCGTGTAGGCGTACCGCCGGATCGCCTCGTCGGAGCGCGTGTACTCGGGCCCGGCGAGCGTCTCGATGTCGCGCTCGATCCGCTCCGCGCTCCGGGCCCGGTCGATCGTCGGCGTCGGGGTCGCCATTGCGCTACCCCCGCAGCGGCACCGCGATCGGGCGGAACGGGGCCCCCGTCGCACCGGTGATCTTCATCGGCCCGCCGACGAAGGCGAACTCGTACTGCTTCTCGGCGGCGATCTCCTCCATCCAGACGACCTCCATGATCTGGGCGCCCGCGGTCGAGAACATGTAGCAGTGGACGGGCAGGAAGCCCTCGTCCACGGACGGGAGAACCTCGAGGCCGATCGTGTCGCCGGCGATGCACATCGCGCCCGTCTCCTCGCAGAGGTAGCGCGCGGCGGCGAGCCCGATGCCGGGCGGGTTGAGGAGGTAGCCGTCGTAGTCGGGCCAGGCGGTCATGCGGCCCATGCGCAGGCATACGACGTCGCCGCGACGGAGCTCGACGCCCTGCTCGCCCGCCGCCTTCTTGAGGTCGTCGGGCGTCACCTCGTAGCTGTCCGGCAGGCAGTCGACGCCGTGCAGCCCGGCGACGTCGAGGAGGACGCCGCGCGCGATGATCGTCGGGTACTTGTCGGTGCCACCGACCATCCAGTGGCGGCTCCCGAGGTGCTTCTCGGCCGTCCAGCCGTTCCAGAAGCAGCCGAAGTAGCCGAGGTGGTTGAGCGTGTCGATGTGCGTCCCGCAATGGGTGTAGAGCGACATCGAGTCGCCGCAGTAGCTGAACTTCTCGTGCACCTCGGCGCCCGCGCCCGAGAGATTGTCGTTGACAGACCCCTGCGGCGTGTGCGTCATCCAGATGTCGAACTTCGGGTCGCCCGCAGCGGCCCAGGACGGCATGCCGATGAAGTAGTCGACGGAGAGGTCGAAGACCTTCGTGCCGTCGAGCCGCTCGAGGATCTCCTTTTGCGACTCGGGCGTGATCCAGTTGAGGCGGCCGATCTCGTCATCCGCACCCCAGGGGCTCCTCGAGACCTTGACTCCGTCCTTCTCCAGAATCGCCTCGTAGGTCAGGCTCTCTTCGGTCGTCGCCACGGCGCTACCTCCTCTTTACGGGACGTGAACAGGACGCATCTCCTCGACGAGGGCGCCGTAGAGCTCCGGACGCCGGTCGCCGAACAGGTGGACCTCGTACTCGCCGGGCACGATCGCCCGGTCCTTCTCCCTCGCCTCCGCCGGCTCGATCTCCGCGAGCACCAGCTCCGGTCCGGCCTCGCCCGCCTCCGCGAGACGGTTCCCGAGCGGATCCACGACCTGGCTTCGGCCGAAGAACTCGACGCCTCCCTCGACGCCCACCCGGTTCGCGGTCAGCAGGAAGACGCGGTTCTCGGCCGCGCGCGCCCGGGTCAGGAAGTCGGCGAACGGCCGCACGGCCGCCGGCCAGTTCGTCGGATGCAGGATCAGCTCGACCCCGCCCAGGGCGAGCGCTCGGCTCGGCTCCGGAAAGCGAAGCTCGTAGCAGATGACGATCCCGAGGCGGCCGACGGGCGTGTCGAGAACCCGGGGCGGCTCGTCGCCGGGGGTCACGAAGCGGTCGACGCCGAGGAACGGGAGGTGAGCCTTCCGGTAGCGGGCGACGAGCCCCCGGGGGCCGACGAGCACGGCCGTGTTGCGCAGGCGGTCGCCGTCCCGCTCGAGGAGCCCCGCGACGCAATGGATGCCGAGCCGCCTGCACGCCTCGGCGAGGGACTCGACGGTCGGGCCGGGGATCTCCTCCGCGAACGGCGCCGCGTCGCCCTCGCTCGCGAACATGTACCCGCTCGTCGCGCACTCGGGAAGGACGAGCAGCTCGCATCCGGCAACGGCGGCCTCCTCGAGCCGGGCTAGACACGCCTCGACGTTGCGGTCGGGGTCGCCGAGACGCGGCTCGGTCTGGGCCACGCCGCAGAGCATCCCAGGGCGAATATATAAGCTCGCACCGTGCCGAGCGTCGCCTTCTACTACGACGTCGTGTGCCCGTACTCGTACATGGAGTCGAGCATCATCGAGGCCATCGAGGATCGCGGCGACCTGGAGGTCGACTGGCGCCCGTACGAGCTCCGTCCGGCGCCGAAGCCGCTGCTCGCGGTCCGCGGCGACCACCTCCGCACCGACTGGACGCAGGTCGTCTACCGGCGGGCGCTCGAGCGGGGGATCGAGATCCATCTCCCTCGCTACCAGCCGCGCTCCACCCTCCCGCTCGCCGCGTGTCTCTGGGCGCAGGAGCAGGGTCGCCTGAGGGCGTTCAAGCACGCCCTCTACGAGGCGTTCTTCTGCGAGGGCGAGGACGTCGCCACGGACGCCGAGATCGCGCGGGCCGCGGAGCGCGCGGGGCTGGACGCCGACGGAGCCGTGCGGGCGGCGTACTCCCCCGAGCTCGGCTCGCGGCTGCAGGCGATCCGGGGCGAGGCCGAGGCGGCGGGCGTCAGGGGCGTCCCGACGGTGGTCGCCGAGGACGGCCGCAGCCACTGGGGCATGGGCGGCGTCGAGCGCCTGCTCAGCGGGGAGCCGCTCGTCCCTCGTCCCGCGTAGCGAGCGCCGGCCGCCGCTCGTGCCAGTCGGTCGCCTGCTGGTAGGCGTGCGCCGCGGCGAGAACGGTCGCCTCGCCGAGGGGAGGCCCGACGAGCGCGAGCCCGACGGGCAGCCCCTCGACGAATCCGCACGGGAGGCTCACGACGGGGGCGCCGACCAGGCTCCACGGCGAGTTGTACGGGATGAGCGCGAGGCGGTAGAGCGTCTCGCGCCCGTCCAGCTCGACGCTCTCGGATCCGATCCGCGGCGGGAGGACCGGCATGGTCGGCGCGGCTAGGAGATCGACGCGCTCGAACAGGCGCCGCATCTCGTCCCGCGCCGCCGCTCGGGCGCGCCTTCCGGTCTCCTCCACGCCGGGCGGGAGGAAGAGGCCGACGAGCAGGCGCGCGCGCACGTCGGAGCTGTAGTCGGGGAGCCGGGTGCGGAGCCGCTCGAGGTGCACCGCCGTCGCCTCCGGGAACTGCATCGCCTGCTGGATCGTGCCGGCCTGCTCGAGGAGCGGCACCTCGACGGGCGTCACCTCCGCGCCGAGCGAGCCGAGGACGCCCACCGCCTCCTCCACCGCCGCGGCGACGGGCGGGTGAGCGCCCTCGAGGAGGCTCGTCACGACGCCGACGCGCAGTTCGCCGACGCCCCCGCCGAGCAGCTCCCCGTACGGCGAGACCGGCTCGTCGAGGCTCGACGGGTCGCCGGGGTCGTGCCCGGCCACGGCGCCGAGCAGGAGGGCGCAGTCCTCCGCCGTGCGTGCAACCGGCCCGACCGTGTCGAACGTCGGGGCCACGGGCACGACGCCGCGGTTGGAGACGCGGCCGCTCGAGGGCCGGAGGCCGGTGGCACCGCAGTGGCACGACGGGATCCGGATCGAGCCGGCCGTGTCCGTCCCGAGCGTCCCAGCCGCCAGGCCGGCGGCAACCGCAGCTCCGTTCCCGCCGCTCGACCCGCCGGAGATCCGCTCCGGAGACCACGGGTTGCTGACCGGGCCGAAGTGCGGGCTCGTCGAGAGGGCGCCGTAGGCGAACTCGTGCTGGTTCAGTTTCCCGAGCAGGACGGCGCCGGCCTGCCGCAGGCGCGCCACGACGTGGGAGTCCTCGGCGGCAACGTGGTCGGCGAGGATCCGGGAGGCGGCGGTCGTGCGCGTGCCGGCGACGTCGATCACGTCCTTCACGGCCACGGGGACGCCCCAGAGCGGCCCGCGCTCGTGCGAGAGGAGCGCGTCCGCCTCGGCCAGCGCCTCCTCGGCGCGGACGGTGATGTACGCGTTCACCACGGGGTCGAGCGCCTCGATGCGCCGGAGGTAGCGCTCGACGGCCTCGCGCGGCGAGAGCTCGCCCGCACGGAGGGCCCGTGCCAGCTCCGCGAGCGTCATCGGCCCGACGCCTCCAGGGGGAAGCGCCGCTCCAGCTCGGCGAACGCGGGCAGGAGGATCTGGAGAAAGGCGCGGACGGCCTCCAGGTCCTCGTCCGTCGGGGTCACCCCCTGCGCCTCGGCGATCCGCCGGAGCTCGGCCGGCGAGGGTGTCGCGGCCATGGATCGACTCTACCCCCTAAGTTAGACTTCGGCCGTGCCGATCTACGCCTACTGCTGCCAGTCCTGCGAGGAGCACTTCGAGGAGCTGGTGCGGGCAGCGGCGGAGCCGCCTCCGTGCAGCAAGTGCGGCTCGACCGACGTCGTGCGGATCCTCTCGGTCTTCTCGACGGAGTGGAAGCCGAGCAACGTGAACTGGCACCGCGTCGTCTAGCGAGCGACCCGTGCCCGAGAGCTGGCGCAACCGCAAGACCCTCATCCTGAGCCGCACCGACATGATGGGGCTGCTGACGCCGGCCGAGTACAACGACTGCGTCGAGCACGCCTTCCGCATGCACGGGCTCGGCCGCGTCTACATGGAGCCGAAGGGCCACATCGTCCTCGACGACTATCCGGGCGAGTTCGAGGTCATGCCCTCGTTCATCGAGGATCCACCCGCGGCGGCCTGCAAGTGGGTCTCCATCCGCGAGGACAACGCCCGCTTCGAGCTGCCGACCGTCTTCTCGATTCTCGTCTACACCGATCCCGAGACGGGGTTTCCGCTGGCGATCTGCGACGGCTCGCACCACACGATGATGCGAACCGGCTCGTCGGCGGCCGTCTCGGCGAAGTGGCTGGCGCGCAAGGACTCCAAGGTGCTCGCCGTCGTCGGCGCCGGCACCGTCGGACGGGGCGCGCTCGCCACCTGCAACGAGGTCTTCCCCTGGGAGGAGGTACGGGTCTGGTCCCGCAACCAGGAGACGCTCGACCGCTTCGTCGCGGAGGAGCAGCCGCGGTACGAGTCGTTCGAGCTGCGACCGTCGACCGACCTCGAGCAGGTCGTGCGCGGCGCCGACGTCGTCGTGACGGGCACGCACGCCCGCGGCGGCATCGTCCGGGACGCGTGGATCGAGCCCGGGACGCACATCGCGGCGCTCGGCGCCGACCTCGAGGGCGAGCAGGAGCTCGAGAGCTCGCTGCTCGTGCGCGCGAGCATCTTCGTGGACGACATCCGCCAGTGCCGCGCCGACGGGGAGATCAACGTGCCGCTCCGCGAGGGGGTCATCTCCGAGGAGGACGTCGCCGGCGAGATCGGCAAGGTCGTCACCGGCGAGCTGGCAGGCCGCCAGTCCGACGACCAGATCACGATCTTCGACTCGACGGGCATCGCGCTGCAGGACTCCGCCACGGTCCCGCTCGAGTACCGCCGCGCCCTCGAGGCGGGCGTCGGCATCGAGAAGAAAATGATCTCGACCTAGGGCTCGCCGAAAGCCCCGGCGGCCGCCAGCTCGCGCACCCGCTCGGGTGAGTAGCCGCAGAGGTCGACGAGCACCTGCTCGGTGTGCTCGCCCCGGAAGGGGGCGCGCCGGGCGGGCTTCTCATCGCCTCCCACGCGGAGCGGCGTCGCCACCTGCCGCACCGTCCCGAGGCGCGGATGCTCCGTCTCGACGATCCCGTTCCGCGCCGCGACGTGGGGCTCGGCGAGCGCCTCGGCGACGTCGTTCACCCTGGCGTTCGGGACGCCGGCCTCCGAGAGCACGGCGAGCCACTCGTCGGTCGTCCGCTCTCCGAACGAGCGGCGAAGCTCAGGGACGAGCGCCGCGCGGTTCTCGTGCCGGCCGGCGAAGTCGGCGAAGCGCGGGTCGGAGGCGAGCTCCGGACGCCCGATCGCCTCGCAGAGGCGCTCCCAGAACTTCTGCTTCGGGCAGGCGACCACGATCCACCCGTCGGCGGTCGGGAAGTTCTGGAACGGCACGATCGAGGGGTGCGCCGACTCCGCGAGCCGCTGCGGCTCGAAGCCCCGCGAGGCGACCCACGTCCCGACGTACATGAGCTCGTGCAGCGCCGTCTCGAAGAGCGAGACGTCGCAGTCGCATCCGACGCCGTCCCGCCGCGCGCGCCACAGCCCCGCGAGGAGGGCGATCGCCGACACGTAGCCGCCCGAGAGGTCGACGAGGGAGAGCCCGCTCTTGGTGGGCGGCCCGTCGGGCTCCCCCGTGAGGCTCATCCACCCGGCGAGCCCCTGCATCATGTAGTCGTAGCCGCCCTCGCCGGCCCGCGGCCCGGTCATGCCGAAGCCCGACAGCGAGCAGCACACGATGCGGGGATTCACCTCGGCGAGGTCCTCGTAGGTGATGCGGAGCCGCTTCGGATGGTCGCCGCGCAGGTTCGAGTAGACGGCGTCGACTGCGCGGACGAGGTCCTCGAGGACGGGCCGGGCCGCCGGGTGGCGGAGGTCGAGCGAGACGCTCTTCTTGTTCCGGTTGAAGGTCTCGAAGAAGAGCGAGTCCTCGCCCTCCTGGAACGGCGGGACGTAGCGCCCCACGTCCCCGCGCGAGGACGGGTCCTCGATCTTGATCACCTCGGCGCCGAGGTCGGCCAGCTGGAGCGTCCCCCAGGGCCCGGCGCCGTACTGCTCGATCGCCAAGACCCGGACGTCGGACAGAGGAAGGCTCAGGTCTCAGCTCCTCCGAGCGAAGCGACGGGACAAGCCCCGCCGCGAAAAATGCGCAGCATCTTTCGCGGATCCGTCACGCCCGCTCGCGCATCGAGACCGCGTGGCGCCAGGCCCGCTCGTACGCCGGCCGCAGGTACTCGAGGTGGGCGTGCATCTCCCCGGCGGCCGCGTCGGCGTCGCCCGCCGCGATCGCCGCCAGGATCGCGCGGTGGTGCTCGTTGATCGAGCTGTGGAAGCTCCGTCCGAGCGTCGAGCGGGCGAGGTGCGTCTGGAGCACGGTGAAGACGGGCTGCGTGGCGATGTAGAGCAGCGTGTTGCCGCAGGCCTCGACGATGACCGTGTGGAACCCCTTGTTGAAGGAGAACTGCTCCTGCGTCGTCATCCGCAGCGGCTGCTCGGGGATCGTCTCCCGCAGGCGCTCGACGTCGGACGCGCTGGCGCGCTCGGCCGCGAGCCGCGCCGCGGGCACCTCGATCAGCTCGCGGAGCTCCAGGAACTCCTCCAGCGTGACGTGGTCGGACTCCGAGAGCAGGTTGAGGTTGCCGCGGAGGAACTCGGAGATGTGGTCCACGGTCGGGAGGGTCACGTAGCTGCCGCCGCCGGCGCCCTTCGTCGTCCGGATGAGGTTCTGGGCCGTGAGGATGCGCAACGCCTCCCGCACGGTCGCCCGGCTGACGCCGAACTCCCGCGCGAGCACCGCCTCGTTCGGGAGCCTCTCCCCCGGGGCTAGCTCTCCCGAGACGATCAGCTCCCGCAGCTGGTCGTTCACCTGCTCGTACGCCTTCCGCACCCGGCGCACGGGCATTCCCTGTGGGTCTGCCGGGACCGGCCGGACGGAGCGCTTCCGGGGCACTAGCCCTTGCCGAACTCCCGGTCGCCGGCCACCGACATCGGGTTCGGCCGGCGGGCGAGCCGGCGCTCTGCGAAGTACGCGGTCAGGCTTCCCGGGCCGTCACGGGAGGCGCGCAGCTCCTCGCGCAGACGCTCCGTCGCGGCGGTGTCGACCTCCCAGGTCTGCTCGTCGGCGAAGACGACGCCGTAGGCGTCGCGCGCGATCTCCGGCGTCGCGAAGTCGTCGAGGACGTCCTCGCGGACGAGTTGCGGGTCGCGCTCGAGCGGGTCGCCGTACCCGGCGGCGTTCGGCTCGACGAGCTCGATGAAGTCGCCGGCCTCGAAGGGGACGCCCGTGACCTTCGCGGCGAGCAGCTCCTCGTCCGGCCGGTCGGCGTTCTTCCGGCACGAGGCGACGAGGCCGTCCCAGCCGCCGAACACGCCCCGCGGCGGATCCGTCTGCCGGTCGCCCTCGCACGAGTACACGCCGGGAACGAGATAGCGGTTGCGCCGGATGATGCCGATGCCTCCGCGCCACTTGCCCGGCGCCGCGGGCTCGGGCCGGAGCTCGTACTGGTCGCAGCGAACGGGGAAGCGCAGGTCGAGCTCCTCGATCGGATTGTTGCGCGTGTTCGCCATCAGGTTGTCGACGGAGTCCATGGCGTCCTTGCCGTGGCGGCCGCCGTAGGCGCCCTCGTTCACCTCGAGGTAGAGCCAGTACTCGCCCTGCTTCTCGTCGAAGCCGGAGTAGGCGCAGAAGTGGATGCCCGCCGAGTTCCCCGCCGTGGTGCGCTCCGGGAGCGCGTCGCTGAGGGCGAGGATCACGTTGTCGACGACCCGCTGCACCTGCGTGAAGCGCGAGAAGCAGGCCCGCGGGAAGGTCGGGTTGTAGATGGTGCCCTTCGGGGCGACGACCTCGACGGGACGGAACACGCCGTCGTTCTGCGGCACGTGCTCGGGGAAGACGGCCTCGTCGAGGAGGATCGTGCGCACCGCGTAGTAGGCCCCGACGAGGAGCGAGCCCTCGAAGGGCACGTTGAACCCGGTCGGCACCTCCGGGTTCGAGCCGGTCAGGTCGATCGTGATCGAGTCGCCCTCGACGATCACCTTGGTCTCGACCCGCAGCCGCACGCCCCGATTCCGGGCGTCGTCGTCGAGCCAGCCGGTCGGGGCGACGTACTCGCCGTCCGGGATCTTCTCGATCTCCGCTCGCAGCATCCGCTCCGAGTAGTCCATCCACTCGTACGCCGCGCTCATGACGGTCTCGGCGCCGTAGCGGCCGACGAGGCGCAGGAACCGGTCGCGGCCGAGCTGGCACGCGGCGAGCATCGCGTTCATGTCGCCGCGGTTCATCGTCTCCGTCCGGACGTTGTCGAAGATCATCCGGTCGAGATCCTCGTTCAGCACGCCGGCCTCGTACCAGCGGAGCGCGTTGTACATCTTCGCCTCGGCGTAGACGTCGAACGCGTCCGCGTTGATGCCCGGGAAGGACCCTCCGACGTCGAGCACGTGCGCCGTCACCGCGGCGAAGCCGAGCAGCTCCTCCTCGTGGAAGATCGGCACCGCGACCGCGACGTCCGGGCTGTGGGAGGCGCCCAGGTAGGGGTGGTTGTGGACGATGACGTCTCCGTCCGAGATCTGCCCTTCGAGACGGTGGAGGAAGCCGCGGATGTACCACGGCAGCGATCCGATGTGCATCGGCGTCGAGTCCGACTCGCAGAGCTCCCTCCCCTGCGCGTCGAAGATCCCGGCTCCGAGGTCCTC
>JAICGP010000091.1 GCA_025923055.1 Thermoleophilia bacterium | reverse complement strand
GCCCCGAGGCTGCGGCCTCAGTCGCGCCCGTAGCTCAACCGCTACGAGCGCTCCCTGCGTCCTTGCCTCGGACGACCATCGCACCCCCGGCGACGAGCAACATTCCACCAAGCCCTCCTAGCCCGGCAGGAGGGTGCGCGCGCCCTCGAGGCGCTCCGCCGCCCAGGCGCGCCACTCCTCCGCCAGCTCCGGCACCTCGAGAAACTCGCCGCAGCGCGCCCGGTCGCCGTGGTAGATCCGCGCCACCTCGCCGACCGTGAGCCGGTGCTTGCCGGGCCGGTGGGCGATCTCGACCGCGTTGCCGCTCTCCAGCTCGCCCTCGGCGACGATCCGGAGGTACGCGCCGGGCCGCCCGGCCGCGGCGAAGTGGACGGGAAACCCGGCGTCGCCCATGCGCGCCCCGATCTTCCAGCACGGCGTCCGCGGCCCGGCCACCTCGAGGGTGACCGTCCCGATTCGCCAGCGCTCGCCGACGACGGCCCCGGTCACGTCGACGCCGTCGAGCGTGAGGTTCTCGCCGAAGGAGGCAAGCTCCAGCGGCCGCCCCAGCTCCTCGGCCCACCAGTCGTAGTCCTCGCGCGCGTAGGCGTACACGGCCTTGTCCGGACCGCCGTGGAAGCGGCGGTCGGCCTGGTCGTCGCCGACGACGTTGACGCCCGCGACGCGCACGCGGCCGGCCACGGGCGCCTTCCAGATCGACGTCGTGTCGCGCCTGCCCAGCCATTCGATCTCGCGCGGGAGACCCACGTTGACGGAGACGAGCGCGCCCGGCACGCGCGACACGTTACCCCCCGAACGGATCTCGCCGACCGCCGCTTGCGCAGCTACGATCCGGTCGATGGACGGCCTCGGCCTCTACCTCCTCTTCCTCGTCCCGCCCCTCGTCGTCGGCCTGGCGGTGCAGTGGTGGCTGAAGCGATCGTTCGCCGAGCAGTCCAGCGTCGCCGTCCTGAACGGGATGACGGGGGCCGAGGTCGCCCGCGCCGTACTCGACGCCAACGGCCTCGGCGAGGTCCCGGTCAGCGAGTCGCCCGGCGGCCCGCTCTCGGATCACTACGACCCGCGCAAGCGCGCAGTCTTCCTCTCGCATCCCGTCTTCTCGGAGCGGTCGGTGAGCGCGTCGGCGGTCGCGGCGCACGAGGTGGGTCACGCCATCCAGCACCAGGAGGCCTACTCGTTCTTCCGCTTCCGCTCGGCGATGTTCCCGGCGGTCGCGCTCTCCTCGAGCCTCTGGATGTGGCTGCTCCTGGCCGGGGTCTTCCTCAACATGATGGGTCTCGCGCTCGTCGCGATCGCGCTCTACGCGGTGGCCGTCCTCTTCCACTTCGTGACGCTCCCCGTCGAGTTCGACGCCTCCCGGAGGGCGCGCGGCCAGCTCCAGAACCTCGGCCTCGTCACCGCCGGGGAGAGCGGAGGCGTCAGGAAGGTCCTGAACGCGGCGGCCCTCACGTACGTCGCCGGCGCCCTCGCCGCCCTCACGCAGCTCCTCTACTTCGCTCTGATGTTCCTGAGCGGCGACGACTAGTCGCCGGAGCTAGAGCGGCACGAGCCGCGTTCCCGTCGCCTTGAAGCTCGCCACGACGCGCTCGCCCTGACGGAGGGCGAGACGCTCGGCCGACGCCGCGGTGATCTCGGCGGTGAGCGGGCCGATGCGGACGCGCACGCGGTTGGCCACCGGCACCAGGCTCGCGATCGGGGCCGTGACGTGGTTCTGGGCCGAGTCGGCGGGGGCCTCGCGTGCCACCGCGATCTCCCACGGGTGGACGACGGCGCCGACGTGACCTTCGAGGCGGTCGGTGGAGAAGATCCGCGTGCCGTCCGCGAGCGTCACCTCCGTCAGCCCCGAGGGCGCGATCCGCGCGAGGCCCCGAAGCAGGTTCCCGCCCGTGAAGTCGGCTACGAACGGGCTGGTCGGCCCGGCGATCAGCTCGAGCGGCGAGCCGTCCTGGACGATGCGGCCGTCGACGAGGACGCCGACTCGCGCCGCGAGCGCCGCCGCGTCCTGGAAGTCGTGGGTGACGAGAAGCGCCGGAAGCCGCAGCCCTCGGAGCAGGCCGCCGAGCTCCGCGCGCACGCGCGCGCGCGTGTGAGCGTCGAGGGCGGCGAGCGGCTCGTCCAGGAGCAGCACGGCCGGGTCGCGGGCGAGAGCGCGCGCGAGGGCGACCCGCTGGCGCTCGCCGCCGGAGAGCTCGCCGGGCCGTGCGTCGCGGAGCGCGCCGATGCCGAGCAGGCCGAGCAGCTCGTCGACCCGTTCTCGCCCGGCGTAGGCGACGTTCTCGGCGACGGTCATGTGGGGGAAGAGCGCGTGCTCCTGGAACACGAGCCCCACCGAGCGCCGCTCCGGCGCCAGGTGCAGCTTCGCCGCCGAGTCGAACCACGTCTCTCCGTCGAGGGCGATGCGGCCCCGCTCGGGCTGCAGGAGTCCGGCGATCGCCCGCAGGATGCTGGTCTTGCCGGCGCCGGAGGGGCCGACGAGCGCGACAGTCTCCCGCCCGACGTCGAGCTCTAGCTCGAGCCGGAAGGAGCGGAGCGGATGAGAGAGGCTGACGTGAAGCGCGTCCACGACGGAAGGAGCTTCAGGGAGAGGAGCACCGTCAGGCTGACGAGGACGAGGAGTGCCCCGATCGCCACGGCGACGTCCGGGTCGATGTCGAGCTGGGCGTAGATGGCGAGCGGCAGCGTCTGGGTGACGCCCTGGAGGCTGCCGGCGAACATGATCGTCGCCCCGAACTCCCCGGTCCCGCGCGCCCACGCCAGCGCCGAGCCCGCGCCGAGGCCGGTTGCCGAGAGCGGGAGCGCCACCCTCCAGAACGTCCGCGCCGGGCTCGCCCCCAGGGTGCGCGACGCGTCGATCAGGGTCGGGTCGACGGTCTCGAACGACGCGACCGCCTGCCGGACGTAGAAGGGCGCCGCCACGAACGCGACCGCGATGACGACGGCCGCCTGCGTGAGCGGGAGCTGCACTCCCAGTGCGTCGAGCTCGGCGCCGAGCAGGCCGCGGCGGCTGAAGAGGGCGAGGAGGGCGATCCCGGCGACTGCAGGCGGCAGGACGAGCGGGAGCTCGACGAGCGTGATCAGGGCGCCGCGCCCGCGGAACCGCTTCGTTGCCAGGAAGTAGGCCGCGGGCGTCCCGACCCCGAGCACGAAGACGTGGGCGACGAGGCCCGTCTTCAGGCTCACCCAGAGCGCGTCGAGGGCGGCGTCGCTCGCGAGCGCCGCGAGCAGCTCGTCGGGCGAGATCCGGACGAACAGCGCGAGCAGGGGGAGGAGGAGGAAGGCGAGCGCGAGACCGGCCGCCGCCGCGAGAGCGATGTCGAACGCGCGCCTCATGGGCGGCCGAAGCCGGCTTCGGCGAGCGCCGCCTGCCCCTCCTCGCCGAGCACGAGCTCGACGAACGCTCGGGCCTGAGGCTCGTTCTCGGCCTCGACGGCCACTGCGATCGGGTAGCGGACGACCGTCCGGGCGTCCTGCGGGACCTCGATCGCCCGTACGTCGTCGCCGGCGGCGCTTGCGTCGGTCGCGTAGACGAACCCCGCGTCGGCGGCGCCGGTGGCGACCTTTCCGACGACGCCCTTGACGTCCTCCTCGTTCGAGACGACGTTCTCGAGCACGTCCGCCCTGTCCATGGCCTCGAGCGCCGCGCGCGCGTAGTCGCCCACGGGCACGCCCTCGGCCCCGACGACGAGCTTCACCTCGTCGGCCGCGAGGTCGTCCAGGGAGTCGATCCCGGCCGGGTTGTCGGCGGGCACGATCAGCACCAGCCGGTTCGTGGCGAAGACGCGCGGCTCATCGATCAGCCCCTCGGCGAAGAGCTCGTCCGGGTAGCGGGGGCTCGCCGCCGCGTAGACGTCGGCGGGCGCGCCCTCGCGGATCTGCGTGGCGAGCTCGTCCGAGCCGGCGAAGTTGAACGTGGCGCTGGGAGCGAGTTGCCGGAAGACCTCGGTCAGCGATGCAGCCGCGAAGACGGTGAGCCCCTCGAAGGAGCCCGCAGAGCCGTCGCCGTCGCCGCACGACGCCGCGGCGAGCGCGGCCGCGAGCAGCCCCGCGAGGAGCCTCACCGCTCGACCATCACCGAGGTCGCCTTGACGAGCGCAGTCGCGTCCTGGCCCGGCTCGAGGCCGAGCTGCTCGGCCGCCTCCCGCGTGATGACGGCGACGACCCGGGCGGGCTCGGTGGTCTCGAGCTCGACCTGGGCGAGGAGACCCTCGACGCGCACCTCGAGGATGCGCCCGCGGAACCGGTTCCGGGCCGAGAGTGCGTGCTCCTCGGGCGCCCCGCGCAGCCGCTCGACCTCGGCGGCCGGCACGATCCGCCGGTTCGCGGCGTCCCGTTCGGTGCGGATCCGGCCCTGGCGGTCCCAGCGGCGGAGCGTGTCGAGGCTGATCCCGAGCCGGCGCGCCGCCTCGCTCGCCGACAGCGGTTTCTTAGGCATTGCCTAGGCAATGTACCGCGTATCATCCGAGCGCGCATGTTCTTCCGGCAGGTGCTGCACGACGACCTCGGGTGCGCGTCCTACGTCGTCGCGGACGGCGGCGAGGCGGCCGTGATCGACCCCAAGTGGGAGATCGAGGAGTACCTCGAGCTTGCCGAGGAGCACGGCTTCGAGATCCGGCACGTCCTCGAGACCCACAACCACGCCGACCACCTCTCCGGGAAGGGGCGGCTGGCCAAGGCGACCGGCGCCACGATCCGTGTGCCGGAGGCGGCGGACGTCGAGTATCGGCACGAGCCGCTCGCCGACGGGGACTCGATCTCGGTGGGCGAGGCGACCATCACGGCCCTCGCCACGCCGGGCCACCGGCCCGAGCACACCGCCTACCTCGTCTCGGACGGGAGCCGCGGCGAGGAGCCCTGGCTCGTCGTGACCGGCGACTCCCTCTTCGTCGGCGACGTCGCCCGCCCGGACCTGGCGGTCGAGGCCGAGGAGGGCGCGCACGGCCTCTACGCATCGGTGCAGCGCCTCCTCGCGCTCGACGACTTCGCCGAGGTCTGGCCGGGCCACATCGGCGGGTCGCTCTGCGGCGGCGCGGGGATGAGCGAGAAGCCCGGTACGACGATCGGCTTCGAGCGCCGGTTCAACCGCCTGCTCCGGACCGAGGACGAGGTCGACTTCGTCCGCGCGCTCACCGGCACGCTCGCGCCGCAGCCGCCGAACTTCCGGCGCATCGTGGAGCTCAACCGCGGGCCGCTGATCACGGACCCTCAGCCGCTCGAGCCCCTAGCGCCTGCCGCGGTCGCCGGGCGGCTCGAGGCGGGCGCGACCCTCGTCGACGGCCGCGACACGCGGGAGTTCGACGCCGCCCACGTCCCCGGCTCCATCAACGTGACAATGGTGCGGGCCGCCGTCGGGACGCGGGCTGCATGGGTGGTCGACCCGGAGAGCGAGGTCGTCGTCGCCGCCGCGACGGACGACGAGGGCCGCCGGCTCGGCCGCCTGCTCGAGGCCGTCGGATTCCGGCAGATCGCCGGCGTGCTCGCCGGTGGCATCGAGGCGTGGCGCGACGCGGGCCACCCCGTCGAGTCGACGCCGGCGATCGACATCGCCGAGCTCGCCGGCCGGCTCCGCGCCGGCGACGTGCGCCTTCTCGACGTCCGCGAGGCCGACGAGTGGGAGGAAGGGCACGTCGACGGCTCGCTCCACGTCCCCTACCACGAGCTGCGCGACGGCGTGCCCGGTGAGCTGCGCAACGGCGGGCGTCCGCTCGCGGTCGCCTGCTCGGCCGGAAACCGGAGCTCGATCGCCGCCTCGCTCCTGCGCCGCGCGGGCGTGGACGACATCGTCCACGTGGCCGAGGGCGGCATCGCCGAGCTCGAGGACGAGGGCATCGAGCTCGTCCGCGGCTGAGGGAGGAAAAGCGGGCTCTTGCTAGACTCCGCCGCGCGGGGCGGCGTAGCTCAGCTGGTTAGAGCAGCGGAATCATAATCCGTGTGTCGCAGGTTCGAGTCCTGCCGCCGCTACTAGCAAAGCGCCTGCTAAGCGCCAGTTCTGCGGTCGACAGAGACCGATGGGTAGCCGGCAGCGACCTACGTCGACGCGCGCGCGGTAGCTGACTCGGCGGCCCGGCGGCGGAACGTGAAGCTGCTGCGTCCGAGCAGCTCCCCGTAGCCGCCGCGCAGCCGCGGCCACACGTACCACGTGTACTCCTCGCCGCGCATCAGGATGCGCGCTCTCCCCGCGTACCGCCACCGGCGGTCGAGGTCGAATCGGCTGCCGCGCGGCCACCTGCTCAGGAGCTTGCGGCCGTCGTGCCAGAGCTGGACGTTGTAGCGGCGCGCGTTAGGAACGCTGACCCAATCGAGCAACGGCGGCGACTCGAGGAGGGTTCCCGCCGCGGGCGTCAGGAGCGGCTTCGAGTACCTGAAGCGCGCCGTGCGGAACGTCTCGTTGCCGGCACGGTCGCGGCACGAGCCCCGAACCGCGGCCCGCGCGGTGTTGGGCCCCCGGTACATGCGCGAGGTGCAGGCGGCGATCCCCGACATGCCGTCGCGTCCGACGAAGCGGATGCGCAACTTGTGCGAGTACCAGCCGTAGCGGTCGGGCGGCCGCCCGCGCACGATCCGGACCCGCCGCGGCGGCGTCTCGTCGTACTTGTAGAAGCGCTCCGCGGAAACCCGGTGCCCCGCCTCGTCCCGGCACCTGACCACGATTCTCAGCCTGCGCGTGTTCGGGCCGCCGTAGGAGGGGATCGAGTTGCAGCTGGTGTCGGAGATCGAGTCCGCCGCCTCGGGGGCGAAGTCGATGCGGTGGTTGAACCACCCGTTCGCATCGGGCGGGCGAGCCGTCACCCGGTCTATCCTCGGCGCGAACTTGTCCAGCTTCACGACGTAGGTGGCGGAAAAGCGGAGTCCCGCGTTGTTCTCGGCGGTACACGTGAAGGACGTTCCTGCAGTTTCCTCGGACACCGTTGTGACGCCGCAGCCCGTTGTCGTACGGAGCTGGCTCTCGGGATCGCTCGGTTTCCACTCGAGAGTCGTGTTCTCGATATGCCACCCGTTCTCGCCGAGCGCGCCCCGAATCTCGAGCACGATCACGGGCGGCGACGTGTCTACCTGGCTCTGCGCGACGCCCGCGGGGAGCAGGAGGGTAACGGCGACCGCGGCGAAGGCGAGCCGGACCCTCATGGCGTGGGGGGAGGCGGGTCGGGCGAGGGCGTAGGCGAGCCGGCGGGCGGTGGCTCGGGGGCCGGCTCGTCGGGCGCCGGAGCCGACGCGCCGCTCGACCCGGAGGTTCCCGCGCTGCTCGGCGCCGGGGCCGCGGCCGCAGAGACGGGCTGCGCCGATTGCGGCGTCTCGGTCTGGAGGACCGGCGCCGGCGCCCGCGGCGCCGTCGCGAGGACGCGGACGCCCCGGCCGGTCACGCGGACGAGGCGGCTGCGGGCGGGCAGGTCGACCCGCTCGCCGTCGACCCTGGCGACCAGGTTGGCCGGCGCCTCCACCCGGAGCCAGATCGCCTTGCCGCGCAGCCGCAGCGACTCGCGGGGCTCGAGCGTCCCCCTCCAGAGAAGCTCGCCGGACGCCGAGCCGCGCCTCGCGGCGATCCAGGAGCCCTCGCCGGCGGCCGCCAGGCGGAGCGCGATGCGCTCGGCGCCGGCGGGCGTCGCGGGAAGGCTGCGCCGGGCCGGAACCGAGCCCGGCACCGCGTCGACCCGCTCGCGCGCGCTTCCGGCCACGAGAGCGTCCCGCTCACCCGGGCTCGCGGGCGTCAGCTGCACGATCAGGACGAGCGCCAGCACGAAGAGGGCGGCGAGCGCCGCGAGGACGAAGCCGGTCGCAGGAGTCCGCTCGGCCTCGACGGGGCCGCGCCCGCCCGCGCTCGCGGGCGCCGCCTCGTAGAACCCGAGCTCGGTAGCCCAGTGCTCGATGCCGCCGTAGCGGCTCGCGGCGAGGTAGAGGCTGCCGCGACCCGCGTTCCGGAACTCCGCCGCACGCGGCCAGGTGCCGCGCTCGGCGCAGAACCGCTCGAGCTCCTCGCGGATCCGGGCCGGCGTCCACTTGCGGCGGCGGCCGTCGCCCTCGCCAACGATCCGGTACCGGGTCGCCCGCCCCGTCCCGAGGCGGTCGACGAGCCCGAGCTTGACGAGGTCGGCCAGGTCGTACGCGGCCTGCGAGCGGCTCACGTGGGCGATCTCCTCGTACGTCGACCGCGTGAACTCCTCCTCCTCGCTCTCGGCGAGCGCGGTGAGGACGCGGCTCTGAGCGGGCTTCAGCAGGGGCCGCAGTTCGTAGGGCTCGTTGTCCGCGCCGTCGCCCATATCCCGTCCTGGAACCGACAGACCGCCACGTAGCGAACGCGACTACGTGACCCACGGCCGATGATCCCGCAAAGAGCGGCATGTTTCAAGCGTTTCCAGGAGCTTCCGGCGCGCGGGTCCGCGCTTTCCGTCCAAGTGGTCCGAAACGGCGAGATTCGCGTGGTGGCTGCCCTCCGCGGGCCTCCATCGCGCCAGCGTCCAACCGGAGAAACGCGGCGACGCCCGAGGACCCAAAAGACAGGACGAAAAGCGGCCGTAAACGCCTTCCTTTCCTCGTCCGGAGGGTGTACCACTGCCTCGTGGGCACGGCCCGTGAATCTCGCTCGCGAGGACGGCGGCGCCGTCCCGCCGTCCTCGCCGTCGGTCTCCTGAGCGCCGCGCTCGTCCTCGCCGAGGGGGCAGCTGCGCAGGCGCCGGCGGCGCCGGCGCCCGGCGCCGTGACCGCTGCGGTCGCGCAGATCTCCCAGCAGGCGAGCCAGACCGTGCAGACGGCGCTCGCCCAGGCGGCCGCGGTTCAGGTGCAGCCGACGAACGTCGCCGCCCCGGTGACCGTCGGGAGTCCCGGCAGCACGACGGCGATCGCGCAGAGCAACGCCGCCACGGCCGGTGCGGCCGCCGCGAACTCGAGCACGACGACGCAGGAGGCCGGTCAGTCGCAGGGGATGGGGGCCGGGCAATCGAAGGGCGGCGGCGCCGCGGCGGCGCCGCCGAACGCGGGCACCGCCGGAGGCCAAGCGCCCCAACACGCCTCCGGCGGCGCCGCCTCCGGCGGCGGGCAGGCAGCCGGCCAGTCCGCCGGCACGGCCCAGAACGCCGGCGGGCAGGGGACGACGGTTCAGACCCACCCGGTCAACATCGCCATCCCGATCACGATCGGGAGCCCCGGCGCGAGCATCGTCATCGTGCAGACGAACAACGCGTCGTCCGGAGCGACCGCCGTCAACTCGAGCTCGACGACGCAGACGAGCAGGCAGGCGCCGGCCGGTCCCGCGACGGCACTCGCCGGCCAGCCTGGAGCGCTTCCGCCGCCCATGTCGGCGCCCGTCGTGTCCCCCGCGCTGCCCGGTGCGTCGCAGAGCGTCGTCGTGCCCGGGGCATCCGGCACGACGTTGAACTGGATCTGGATCTGGAACTGGACGATCCGGGCGACGATTCCGTCCGTCCAGCTTCCGCCCTTCCCGTCCTGGCTCGACCCGGGCGGCGAGGCGCGCCCGGACTCATCCGCCCGTGCCGAGCGCGAGACGCCTGCAGCGGGCGCCCGACGCGCGCTGCGGCCCGCTCTCGTGGAAGCTCCGGCGTCCGATCTCGCCGGGGCGCCTCCGAAAGCGTCCACCGGCGCTTCGTCCAACATCGTCCAGCGTCCAACGACCGCCTCAGAACCGGCCTTGCTGCCGTTCGTCCAGCTTCCACATCCTCCCGTGCCGGCGCCGTCGGCCGGATCCGGGTTCGTCCCCGCCGGTCTCCTCCTCGGCGCCGTCGCCATGCTCGTCCTCTACCTCGGTTCCCTCGGCCTCCTCTTCGGGAGGCTCAGCCTCGCCTCGGCGCCCTGGCGCCACCAGGCGTACCTCACGCCGCAGCAGCGGCCCGGCTGACCCCAAGGTCAAGGAGTCCCGCGCCGGTCCGAGTCGACACCGGCGCGGTGTCAACGAACGACCTTGGAGGAACGATGAAAACCACGTATGTCGCACTGATCGCGACGATCCTGGCTCTCGCGCTGGGCGCCGGCTCGGCGTGGGCGCAGGCTTCCGGTCAGGCGCAGAAAGTCGGTCAGAACGCCGTCACGGCCCAGAACGCGAAGGCCGACGCGGACGCGAAGCAGAACGCGGTCAACGCGAACGCTCCGGTCACGATCGCGGGCGGGAACGTGTACGGCGGGTCGAGCTCGGCGAACCAGACCGCCTCGAACGCGGCCAAGGCGCTGGCCGGCAACGCGGCCGCGACGAAGCAGACGGCCAACGCCACCCAGGTGGGCGGCTCGAGCTCGTGCAAGGCCGGCTGCGGCGGCGCAGGCCAGTTCCAGGCCGTCGGCCAGAACGCCGTCACGAAGCAGAACGCGAAGGCCGACGCGGACGCGAAGCAGAACGCGGTCAACGGGAACTCCCCCGTCACGATCGCGGGCAAGAACGTGTTCGGCGGCTCGAGCTCCGCGAACCAGAACGCGTCCAACAAGGCTGCGGCGGCGGCGGGCAACCTCGCCCTCACGTCGCAGACGGCGAACGCGACCCAGGTGGGCGGCTCGAGCT
>JAICGP010000090.1 GCA_025923055.1 Thermoleophilia bacterium | reverse complement strand
GGGGATGACGAGCGTCGCCTATCCCGGGCGCGACGGGGCGCACAGCGCCGCGGCCTGCGACCGGCTCTTTCCCGAGGGAGCCGAGCTCCGCTCGCTGCCGAGCTTCACGGCGGTCGTCGAGGCGACCGCGGACGGCGCCGTCGCCTTCGGCGTGCTGCCGATCGAGAGCTCGCTCTCGGGCCCCGTCAACGAGACGCACGACCTCCTCTACGACTCGCCGCTCTCGATCACCGGCGAGACCGTGCTCCCGATCCGGCACTGCCTCGTCGGCCCGGCGCGCGTCCCGCTCGAGGAGATCCGCGTCGTCCGCTCGCATCCGGCGGCGCTCGACCAATGCCGGCGCCTGCTCGCGGCCATGCCGCAGGCGACGGCGATCGCGGCGGCGACGACCGCGGACGCCGCGCACGAGGTCGCGGAGCGCGCCGATCCCGCTGAGGCGGCGATCGCCAGCGAGCGCGCCGCGGCGACCTACGGGCTCACGGTCATCGCGGGCGACGTGGGCGACCACCCGGAGGCGTACACCCGCTTCGTCGCGGTCGCCCCCTTCACGCGCCTCGACCGCGGCGCCGAGACGTGGCGCACGGCGTTCTCCTTCGTCACCGACCACGCGCCCGGCGCGCTCCACCGCGCCATCGAGCCCTTCGGCCGCCACCGGCTCGACCTCGTCCAGCTCGTCTCCCGCCCCATCCCGCGGACGCCCTGGCGCTACCGCTTCGACGCCGTCCTCGCCGGCCATCCGCTCGAGCCCGTCGTGAGCGAGACCCTCGCCGAGGTCCGCGGTCTCACGCGCGACCTGCGCGTCTTCGGCTCGTACCCGGCGCACGGGTAGACGAGCGAGGCCGCCCCGGTGCCGCAGCCGGGACGGCCTCGCGCAGCGCGGCCGCTAGGCCGCGACGCGGGCGAACACCTGAGCGGTTCCCAGCGTGATGCCGGGGGCGAAGAAGGTGACGCCCAAGCTCGAGTTGAGAGCCGAGGCGGCGGTCTCGGTCAGCGTCCCGGCGACGTTCTTGATCCGGACGACGCGGCCGCCGCCGACGATCTTCGCGCGCGAGTAGTCGAGCGCGAGGACGGGCACCCGCACGGACGGGTCGCCGTTGACCTCCGCGGTCAGGACTTGCTTGCCGAGCTTGATGCGGAAGTCGGTCAGCAGGAGCGACTTGCCGTTCTCCGTGTTCACGAAGTCGATGCCGCCGGAGTGGTCGATCCGCCCGGTCAGCGCAGTGAGGTCGACCGTGCCGCCGGTGATCGGGAACGCGTAGCGGACGGACAGGCCGCTCTTGCGCTGGAGGAGGTCGAAGCGGGTCGGGCCGACGGGCTGCGGTGAGATCCCGTTGTCGAGCAGGATCCTCGTCGTCACCGGATCGGTGACGAGCTTCGTCTTGTCGCCGACGAGGCGAACGGACGACCCCTTCGCCGATGCGGAGGCCGAGGCGGCGCCGGCCAGCGACGCCGTCAGCACGAGCACGAGCGCCAGCACGGGGAGCAGGAGACGGAACGGTGAACGGAGCATGTGTCCTCCTTCGGGATTGGTTGTCAAGGTTTTGTAGCATATACGTCCAAAGTACGTCTAGCGTTCGTCGAAGAGCCGCCGTTCAGTGCGCAGCGGCGAGCCGGACGGGCGAGGGGCGGAGCCCGCTAGGAGGAGGCGACGGGCGCCCGGAGCGTCTTCTCGAGCCGGACGTGCTCGCGGGCGACCTTCATGCCCGCGCGCTCGTAGAGCTCTTTGGCCCCCGTGCGGTTCCACGAGTCGACGACGAGCCCCAGCTCCCGCCGGCCGCGGCGGTGGAACTCGGCCATCGCCTGGCGCAGGAGCGCCGTGCCGAGGCCCCGCCGCCGCCAGTCGCGCGCGACGGCGAGCTGGCGGATCCAGCCCTCGTCCTCGTAGTTGGGGCAGAGGACGCAGCCGACGATCCCGCCGTCCGACTCGGCGACGAACCAGAGCCCGGGCTCGAACGCGTCCCGGTCGATCATGAACGCCTGCCACTCCTCGAAGGACTCGGCAGTGTGGCGCTCGTTGTCGGCGAACGCGTCCTGGACGAGCGCGTAGACGGGGCGCGTGTCCCGTTCCTGGTCGAACGTGCGCACGACGACGCCCTGGGGCCAGGCGGGCGGCGGGGGCGGCTCGGTGAGCGGCAGCGTCATGCGCCAGTACGTCCGCACCGGCTCGTAGCCGTGGTTTTCGAGCAGCCGGCGGGCGCCCTCCTCGCCGGTGGTGATCACCTGCGCGATCCGGATCTCGCCCCCGGGGATCATGCGTTCGAGGGCACGCCGCTCGGACCACTCGAGGAGCTCCCTGCCGAGGTCGCGGTTGCGGTAGTCGGGATGGACGTAGACGTCGACGTAGTCCCCGCGGACGAAGCTGCCGTAGGCGACGATGCGGTCCCCATCCAGGACGACGACGGCGTCCTTGCCGAGGTCGAAGCCCGGCATGTGCCAGTCGGTGAGCAGGTCGTCGAGCTCGAAGTCGGGCTCGCCGAACTCGGCCACGTCGCACGCGATGACGAGATCGGTGATCGCCTGCGCCTCGTCCGCGCGCGGCGCGCGCATCGCCAGCCCGGTATCCACCATCAGTAGAGCGCCGAAGCGAGCCGGCGCCGGTAGTGGGTCGTCAGCGGGTGCTCGGGCCCGAGCTGGCCGAAGAGCGCCACCATCACCTCGCGTATGCGCTCGCGGCGCTCGCCGTCGGCGTCCTCGAGCGCGCCCAGGAGCCACTCGAGCACGCGCTCGTGGTCGCCCTCCGCGAGCGGGCCCAGGATCTCGGGGAACTCGCCGCTCGCCGAGAGCTCCTCGAGGAGCCGCTCGCTCGCGCTCGGCCCCGAGAGCCCGTCGAGGAACGCCCCCACCGCCTGCGGGGAGAGAGCCCCGACGAACTCGTCCACGACCTGGCCGTCGCGGAACGCTTTCACGTTCGGGATCCCGCGAACGCCGTAGCGCATCGCGAGCTCCGGGTTGGCGTCGGTGTCGACCTTGGCGAGCACTATTCCCTCGCGCTCCGCGACCGCCTGCTCGAGGACGGGCGTGAGCGTCTTGCACGGCCCGCACCAGTCGGCCCAGAAGTCGACGACGACCGGCGTTGCAGCCGACCGCTCGATCACGTCGGTCTCGAAGGTATCCGTCGTCACGTCCATGTTCAGCCCCCGGCGAGCACCGCGCCCACCAGTCCTGGAAGCGTCTGGGTGTTGTACCCGCCTTCCAGGACGAACGCTACCCGCTCGCCGAGCCCGCGCGCGTGCGCCGCGAGGGCGGCGAAGCCCCGCTCCGTGACGCGCAGGCCGCCGATCGGGTCGCCCGCAGCGGCATCGAAGCCGGCGGAGACGAGCAGGAGGTCGGGCGCGAACGCGGCGAGGGCCGGCGCGACGGTCTCCTCCATCGCCGTGAGGAGCTCCTCGTCGCCGGAGCCTGCGGCCAGCGGGACGTTGAGCGTCGTCTCGTTCCCCTCGCCCGGGCCTCCCGAGCCGGGGTAGAACGGCCACTGGTGAAGCGAGGCGACGAAGACCGAGTCGTCGTCCCAGAACGTGTCCTGCGTGCCGTTGCCGTGGTGGACGTCCCAGTCGAGGACGGCGACGCGGCGCAGCCCGAGCTCCCGCTGGGCGAAGCGGGCGGCGACGGCGACGTTGTTGAAGACGCAGAAGCCCATCGCCCGCCGGGCGAGCGCGTGGTGCCCCGGCGGTCGCGCGAGCGCGAAGCCGCCCCGCTCGACGGCGCCGATCGCAGCGCCCGCGGCCAGGAGCGCCGCCTCGTACGTCGTCGCCGTGCAGAGCGTGTCCGCGTCGAGGAGCGTCGGCCGCCCGCTCGCGGAGACGTGGCGGACGGCCTCGAGGTAGTCGCGCTCGTGGACGGCCGCGAGCTCGTCGACGGTCGCGGGGCGCGCCTGGACGAACTCGGGGAACGCCTCGTGGAGGACGCGGATTCGCTCGACGCCCTCGACGTGGTCGCCGGTGGGATGGAGCTCCGCCAGCGCGCGGTGGCTGACGAGGGGTGTCACCCCGCGGGCCGGGCGAGAACCTGCTGGGCCATGGCTCCGTCCACGAGGAGGCTGGCGCCGCTGACGTAGGAGGCGTCGGGACCCGCGAGGTAGGAAATGACGGCGGCGACCTCTTCCGGCCGGCCCGCCCGCCCGAAGGGAATCTCGGGGCGGAGCTCGTCCGCCTCCTCGTTGCGCTCGGTCTCGATCGCCCCCGGCGCGACGGCGTTGACGCGGATCTCCGGGGCGAGCTCGAGGGCGAGCGAGCGCGTCAGCATCCCGAGCGCCGCCTTCGCCGAGGCGTAGAGGGCGAATCCCGGACGGGGCACGTGCTCGTGCACGCTCGTCACGTTCACGATCGCGCCGCCGCCATGCCGCCGCATCTCCCTCGCCGCGGCGACCGAGAGCAGGAAGGCGCCCTTCACGTCCACCGAGAAGATCGCGTCGAAGTCCTCCGCGGTCAGCTCGACCGCCGGCTTGGAGACCGTGATGCCTGCGTTGTTCACCAAGACGTCAAGGCGGCCGAGCGCCTCCACGGCCTCGCGGACGAGGCGCTCGCCAGCGTCGGGCTCGGCGACGTCTCCCACGATCCACGTCGCGGGTCCGCGGGCCTCAGCCTCGTCGAAGCGCCGCCGCGAGTCGTCGTCGTCACGGTGGGAGTGGAAGGCGAGCGCGAATCCGTCGCTCTGCAGGCGCTCGGCGACGGCGCGGCCGATGCCCGTCGACGCGCCGGTCACGAGGGCGACCCGCTCCACGACGGCGTTCTTCCCGCTCACTGGGCGAGGCGAACGTGCGCCGAGCCCACGTCGGCCGGCGTCCGGGCGCCGAGGAGGACGAGCGCGAGCAGGATCTCGTCGCGGAGCAGCTCCAGCACGTGCCGCGCGCCCGCCTCGCCGCCGCAGGCGAGACCCCAGAGCGCCGGCCTGCCGACGAGGACGGCGCACGCTCCGAGCGCGAGCGCCTTGACCGCGTCCGTCCCCCGGCGGACGCCTCCGTCGAGGTAGATCTCGACGCGGCCGCCGGCGGCCTCGACGACCTCGGGCAGGGCCGCGAGCGTCGCCGGGACGCCGTCGAGCTGGCGACCGCCGTGATTGGAGACGACGATCCCCGCGGCGCCGTGCTCGGCGGCGAGCATCGCGTCCTCCGCGGTGAGGACGCCCTTGACGACGAGCGGGAGGGAGCACTCGGAGCGCAGCCACTCGAGGTCGCGCCAGGTGAGGCTCGTGTCGACGATCTCGCCGAGCGTGTCGTGGAAGTACGCGCTGCTCCCGAGCGAGCGCGGGAGATTCGGCATGGGCAGGCCCTCCGGCAGGCGGAAGCCGCTACGCCGGTCGCGCTCGCGGGGCCCCGCCGTGGGCAGGTCGACCGTGAGGACGAGGGCCGTGAACCCGGCGTCGGCGGCCTCTGCGACGAGCTCGCGCGTGAAGCCGCGGTCGCGCGACCAGTAGAGCTGGAACCAGCGCAGGACGCCGGGGACGGCGGCCGCGAGCTCACGGGGGCGCATGCTCGCGAGGCTGGAGAGGCAGTAGACCGTCCCGACCGCCTGCGCGGCGCGCGCGAGCGCGGGCTCCCCGTCCGGATGCGCGACGCGCTGGAGCGACGTCGGGGCGACGAGGAGCGGCATGGCCACCTCGGTGCCCACGACGGTCGTCCTCGCCGTCGCCTCGCTCACGTCCACGAGCATGCGCGGTCGCAGCTGCACGCGGGCGAACGCCTCGACGTTCTCGCGCAGCGTCACCTCGTCGCCGGCGCCGCCGGCCACGTAGCCCCAGTACCCGGGCTCGCAGCGCTCCTCCGCCAGGCGCTCGTAGTCGGCGACGTTGATGGGATCCGTCACGCCTCGCCCGCGCGCTCGGCGAACCGCTTGGATGCCGCGTTCAGGCCCCACTCGCCGAGCAGGGCGGCGCCGCCGGCCCAGTCGGGCTCAGCGTCCGGGAGCTCCGGGATCGTCGCCTCGTACTGGAGCCGCGCGATACGGAGATAGTCGCGCAGCGCGCCCGCCTGGTCGGGGAAGCCGCCGTCCTGGAGGGCCGCGTCGAGCGAGCCGTGCTTGCGGAGCACGCCGGCAGCGCGCCCGGGGCCGACGCCCTTCGCCCCGGGGATGCGGTCGGACGGATCGCCGCGCAGCGCGACGAAGTCGGGCACGAGGTGGGGCGGCACCCCGTAGATCTCCTCCACCTCGGCCGGCCCGACCCGCTGGAGGTCCTTCATGCCCGTGCGCGGCCGCAGGATCGTCGTCCGTGGGCTCGCGAGCTGGAAGAGGTCGCGGTCGTTCGTGAGGACGAGCGTCTCACCGCCGCGGGCCTCTTCGGCCTGCACGGCGGCGCCGAGGAAGTCGTCCGCCTCGTAGCCCGGTTCCTTCGCCCAGGGAAAGCCGAGCGCGGTCACGAGCTCCGGCAGCCGGTCGAGCTGTGCGGTGAGCACGGGCGGGAAGTCTCGGCCCGACTGGTACTCGGGCAGGAGCTCGTGGCGGTACGTCGGCTCCCCGATGAAGTCGAAGCCGACGAAGACCGTCCGCGGCCGCTCGGCCTCCCAGACGAAGGCGAGCATGTTGGCGAAGCCGAGCACCATGTTCGCCTGGTTGCCGGCGCCGTCCTTGATCGACGAGGGGAGCGCGTGGAAGGCGCGGTGGGCGAGGTTGTCGCCGTCGATCGCGAGCAGAGGCCTCAAGGCTGAGCCCATTCTTGCCGTTTAGGGCGTTCGCTAGGGTGATTCGCGTGTCCAAGACCCTGATCGTCGCCGAGAAACCGTCCGTCGGCCGCGACCTCGCGGCCGCGCTGCCCGGCGCCTTCAAGCAGAGCCAGGACAAGACGCACCTCGCCGGCGACGATTACGTCATCACGTGGGCGGTCGGGCACCTCGTCGGTCTCGCCGACCCGGAGGCCTACGACGAGCGGCTCAAGAAATGGCGCTTCGCCGACCTGCCGATCGTGCCGGATCAGTTCCAGCTCGTCCCCAACGACGACAAGGCGAAGAAGCAGCTCAACGCCGTGCACAAGCTCATGAAGCAGAAGGACGTCGACCTGATCGTCAACGCCTGCGACGCCGGCCGCGAGGGCGAGCTCATCTTCGCGTACACGTACGAGACGTCCGGGGTGCAGAAGCCTGTGAAGCGCCTGTGGCTCAACTCGATGACGAAGAAGGCGATCCAGGAGGCGTTCGAGCACCTGCGCGACGGCGAGGAGATGCGCCTGCTCGAGGAGGCCGCGCGCTCGCGCTCCGAGGCCGACTGGCTCGTCGGCATGAACGCGACCCGCGCCGCGTCGATCCGCCTGCGTGCCGCATTCGACGGCGCCGTCTCCCTCGGCCGGGTGCAGACGCCGACGCTGGCACTCGTCGTCCGCCGCGAGCTGGAGATCCGCGCCTTCGTCCCCGAGCCGTACTGGCTCGTCGAGGCCGACTTCGCGGCGACCGGGGAGCGCCTCTACAGCGGCCGGTACCTGGGCGGCAAGCGGATCAAGGAGGACGAGGCATCGACGATCGTCGCCGAGACCACCGGGCGGCCCGGCGCGATCACGAAGCTCGAGAAGAAGGAGGAGCGCGAGCAGCCGCAGCTCCTCTACGACCTCACGTCGCTCCAGCGACACGCGAACACGATGCTCGGCTTCTCGGCCCGGCGGACGCTCGCCGCCGCGCAGCGCCTCTACGAAGAGCACAAGGCGATCACGTACCCGCGCACGAACTCACGCTTCCTGACGAGCGACATGATCGGCGAGATCAAGCCGACGGCCTCCCTCGTCGGGCACAACGAGCGCTACGCGAAGGCCGCCGCCTACGTCACGCGGCTCGACAAGCTGCCGCTCGGGCGCGTCATCAACGACAAGCGCGTCGAGGACCACCATGCGATCATCCCGACCCGCTCCGAGCACGACCTGGGGAAGATGGGCCCCGACGAGGCGCGGATCTACGACCTCGTGGCGAAGCGCTTCCTGGCCGTCTTCCACCCGGAGGCGGTGTACGAGCGCACGCGCGTCGAGACGACCGTCGCCGACCACGTCTTCCGCACGTCGGGGCGCGTGCTCGTCGAGGCGGGCTGGAAGGCGGTCTACGGGGAGGAAGCGCAGGCGGATCGCGGCGACGAGGACGACTCCGGGGGCGACCAGCTGCTCCCCTCCCTCGAGCAGGGGGAGAGCGTCGAGACGCGAAGGGTCGAGTCGCTGCGCAAGGAGACGCAGCCGCCGCGGCGCTTCACGGAGGCCTCGCTCCTCGGGGCGATGGAGACCGCCGGCAAGGACATCGAGGACGCCGAGCTGCGCGAGGCGATGAAGGACTCGGGCATCGGCACCCCGGCCACGCGGGCGTCCATCATCGAGCGCCTCATCCAGGTCGGCTACGTCGAGCGCGAGGGCCGGGCGCTCCACGCGACGGAGAAGGGCGTCCAGGTGATCTCGCTTCTCGGCGAGCACCCGCTCACCTCCGCCGAGCTGACCGGCGACTGGGAGCGGCGCCTGGGCCTGATCGAGCAAGGGTCCGACACGCGCCCCGCGTTCATGTCGGACATCGTCAAGTTCACGACGGACACGGTCAACGAGCTGGACAAGCTCAAGGGCGTCAAGATCGAGCGCGCCAACCTCGGGCCGTGCCCGATCTGCGGCCGTGACGTGATCGAGAACCGAAAGGGGTACTCCTGCTGGTCGAAGGACGACCCCGGCTGCGGCTTCGTCATCTGGAAGAAGAAGGCGAACAAGATCCTGCCGGTCTCGGTGGTCAAGGAGCTGATGGAGACCCGGCGGACGGCGAAGCCCGTGACCGGATTCCGGGGCCGCTCGGGCCGCACGTTCAGAGCGAAGCTGCGGCTCGAGCAGAGCGAGGACGGAAAGTGGCGGGTCGAGTTCGACGAGGAGTGGGCCGACCGGCCCCGCGAGCCCTCCCCCGAAGGCGCGAACGGCGGCCGCGAGGCCGAGACGGCCGAGTCCGCCAACACTTCGGCGCGCGCCGCGTCCTAGCTTCGAAACTGCGTTAACCCGCGGTTAAGCCACCCCGATGCGGGTAGGCGGACGAGGGAATGCGTCATAGAGTGAGAACGTTGGAGAGGGAGAGCCGCAGGAATCCACCTGCCTTCGTTTAGCGAAAGGACAGGCTGAAACAGTTGAGCCAGAACTCGATGCACGACGTCCTCGACACCCAGGCGGGTCGCCACCTGCTCGAAAGCGCCGAAGAGCGCGGCTACGTCGAGCCCGCCGAGCTGGAGGCGCTCGCGCTCGAGCTCGACCTCGCGGACGAGGAGATCGCCGAGGTGACCCACGAGCTCGAGACGATCGGCCTCGAGATCGGCGCGCCCGTGGAGGAGGCTGTGGTCGCCACCGCCGCCGACCCGGTGCACGGTGCCGGCGACAGCCTGCAGCTCTTCCTCGCCGACGTCGGCCGGCACAAGCTGCTGACGGCCGCCGAGGAGGTCACGCTCGCGAAGCTGATCGAAAAGGGAGACCTCCTCGCCAAGCGGCGCATGATCGAGTCGAACCTGCGGCTCGTGGTCTCGATCGCCAAGGGCTACCGCGGGCTCGGCGTCCCCTTCCTCGATCTCATCCAGGAGGGCACGCTCGGCCTCAACCGCGCGGTCGAGAAGTTCGACTGGCGCCGGGGCTTCAAGTTCTCGACGTACGCGACCTGGTGGATCCGCCAGTCGGTGCAGCGCGCGGTGGCCAACAACGCGCGCACCATCCGCGTGCCGGTGCACGTCGTCGAGCGCCAGCAGAAGCTCGGACGCGCCGCGCGCCGGCTCGAGGTGGAGCTGGGGCGCGACGCGACGCGCGAGGAGCTCGCGGAGGCCACGGGCCTGCCCGTGCAGCACGTCGACGAGGCGCTCTCCGCCGCGCAGGCGTCGGTCTCGCTGAACCAGAGCGTCGGCTCCGAGGACGAGGGCGAGCTGGGCGACCTCTTCGCCGACCGCGAGGCGGCCGACCCGTTCGACGAGGCGGAGGAGTCGCTGCGTAAGCAGGGCGTCCGCAAGGCGCTGAACGCGCTCCCCGAGCGCGAGCGCCGCATCCTCGAGCTGCGCTTCGGCTTCGAGGGCGACCCCTGGACGCTCGAGGCGATCGGCGCCGAGCTGGGTCTCACGCGGGAGCGCGTGCGCCAGCTCGAGGGCCAGGCTCTCCAGCGCCTCGCCGCGCTGCGAGACCTCGCCTCGGTCGCGGCCTAGCCGCCTCGGCGACCGCCGTCTCTCCGCCCGGACGAGGTGTGGGGCGGAACCCACCGCATGGGGTCCCGCCCCGACTTTTGTCGGCCAATGCCCCCGCCGCATCGGGGCCGGCCGACAGAGCCGCCGATCCTTGCCCCCGCCGCATCGGGGCCGATCGGCAATCTGTGCTCCTGAGTATCGAGCGGGGGGACGTGGTTGATCCATCCCCCGGTGGTTGGTTCACCGCCGCGGTTGATTCGGTTTACCTGGGCCGAACCTAACCCCTTGCTGTCTCGCGCGTCGTACCTCCTATACTGCGCTGCCCCCCACGGGCTGCGTCAACCAGAGGCAAAGGAGAGGATGTGAGGGGAAAGTCAGTCAGGTTTCTCCTGCTGCTCGCCGCGATGTTGCTCGCGCTCGGCGTGGCCGGGTGCGGCGGTGACGACGACGACGGCGATCAGGCGGGGGATACCGGGGCCGCCGAGGAGGAAGGCGACGGCGGCGGCGGCGGAACGCTCGTCTTCGCGGGTGCCGCCGACCCGGTCGTGCTCGACGGCGCGCTCGTCTCGGACGGCGAGTCGCTGCGTGTCATCGACCAGATCTACGAGAGCCTCGTCTCGCTCGAGCCGGGGACCACGGAGCTCGCTCCGGGCCTGGCGCAGAGCTGGGAGCTTTCGGAGGACGGGCTCGAGTACACGTTCGAGCTCCAGGAGGGCGTGACGTTCCACGACGGCGAGCCGTTCAACGCCGAGGCGGTCTGTTACAACTTCGACCGCTGGTACAACTTCACGGGCTCCTTGCAGAACCCGAGCGCGTCGTACTACTGGCAGACGGTGTTCGGCGGGTTCGCCGAGACCGATCC
>JAICGP010000089.1 GCA_025923055.1 Thermoleophilia bacterium | reverse complement strand
GGCTGCCTGCCGACGTCCAGGCGTTCGACCGCGCCGGAACTGCGGAGCGCCGCTTCGGCGAAGCCCCTGCCGCCTAGCCTCCGGAGACACGGCGGTGCCAGGCACCGACACGGCCGCTCGAGGCACGTCTGCTTGGCGCGGGGTGCCGTTTAGCGGGCTTCGGGCACGGCGGGCCGGGGCACGGCTGGAAAGGCCATGGCGGGGTCAGGCACCGGCATGGCCGTCCGGGTCACGGCTCGACGTCGGCCGGCGTGAGAGCGGCGACGTCGGGGAGGACGACGTCGGCGAGCGCGAGCGCGTCGTCCGCGGGCGGGTACTGCGGGTTCGGGATCGCAACGACGCGCATCCCCGCCGCCTTCGCGCTGCGGATCCCGTTCTCGGAGTCCTCGACGGCCGCGCAGCGGCGGGCGTCGACTCCGAGCCGCCGGGCCGCCTCGAGGTAGACGTCGGGCGCCGGCTTGCCGCGCGCCACCTCCTCGGAGGAGACCGTCGCCGTCGCGAACCACCGGTCGAGCCCGGACTCGCGTAGCACCAGGTCGATGAGCTCCCGGTTGGACGACGACGCGAGCGCGAGCGGCCAGCGCTTCCCGAGCGCCTCGACGGCCTCGACGGCCCCGTCGAGGAGCGGCAGCTCCTCGCGGTAGACGTCGACCAGGCGGCGGACTACCTCGGCGTTGATCTCCTCCGGCGGCTCCGAGAGCCCGATCACGTCGTGCATGTAGCGCGACCACTCCAGCGAGCTCATGCCCATCATGTCCCGCGAGGCGTCGTCGTGCCAACGGCCGCCGCGCTCCTCCGCGAGCCGCTGCCTGACCTCGTCCCAGACGTGCTCGGAGTCGACGATGACGCCGTCGAGGTCGAACACGACGCCTTCGATCCGGCTCACGCGGACACGTACCGCCCGCCGACACGGACGAGCGCGGGCCCGCTGCGGCCCGGCTCGACGGCGACGACCTCGCCGATAAACAGCGTGTGGTCGCCGACCTCGTGCTCCGCGGCCAACCGGCACTCGAGCCAGCCGAGGGCGCCGTCCAGGAGCGGCGCCCCGAGCGTTCCCTCCCGCGCGCCGACGCCGTGCCAGTGCGCGAAGGGCGGCACGCCGCGCGCGAAGTGCTGCGCGACCGCCTCCTGGTCGCCGGCGAGCAGGCTGAGCGCGAAGGCGCCGGCCCGGCGCAGGAGCTCGTGCATGGCCGCCTGCCGGCTGACGGAGACGCCGACGAGCGGCGGCGCGAGCGAGAGCGAGACGGCCGTCCCGACCGTGAGCCCGAGGCGTTCGCCCTCCGCGTCGACGGTCAGCACGGAGACGCCCGCGGGGAAGCCGCTCATGAGCTTCCTCAGGTTCTCGCCGAGCGGGGTCAGCTCGGAGGCTCGGCGTTCGGCGCGGCGCGTCAGGGCCGGACACTTATTGCATCCCTCGCCGCGCGACGCAACCGGCTGCGGCAGAATCAGCGGATGCCGCACATCCGCCTGATCGAGATTGCCGAGGCGACGGGCGCGCTCGCCGAGGAGTACGCGGCGGCCATGGAGCGGGCCGGGAAGGTCTTCAACATCGTCAAAGCGATGTGCCTGAACCCGCGCGTGCTCAACCGCTCCATGGCGCTTTACCAGGCGATCATGTTCGGCCCGTCGCCGCTCTCGCGCGCCGAGCGCGAGCTCCTCGCAGTCGTCGTCTCGAACGCGAACGACTGCCACTACTGAACGCACGCGCACGCCGACGACCTCCGTGCCGAGGGCGCACCAGACGAGCTCGCGAAGCACGCAGCGCACGACTACCGCGCGGCCGATCTCGACCCGAAGGTCCGGGCTCTCTGCGACCTCGCGGTGAAGCTGACGAAGGATCCGGGCGCGATGACGCGCGACGACGCCGAAGCCCTCCGCGCTCACGGCTGGAGCGACGTCGCGATCCACGACGCGATCCAGGTGATCTCGTACTTCAACTACGTGAACCGGATCGCCGAGGCCGTCGGGATCGACGACGAGCCCGAGTGGGGTTCCCGCTGACCTAGCCCGCGACTAGTCTCCGCTCGCGATGAAGATCATCGTCCTCGGGGCCGGACAGGTCGGGGCGACCATCGTCGAGGCACTCCACGACGACCACGACGTCACCGTGGTCGACGTCGACGCCGGCCGGCTCGAGACGCTCTCCTACCGGTTCGACGTCCGCACCGTGACGGGAAACGGCGCCACGCGCCGCGTCCTCCAGGACGCCGGCATCGCCGAGGCCGACCTCATGATCGCGTGCACCTCGCGGGACGAGATCAACCTCGTCGCGGCGACGCTCGTGAAGAAGCTGTCCGACACCCAGACGATCGTGCGGACGTCGAACCCCGAGTACATGGAGGCGTGGCAGGAGCGCCAGATCGACGTCGACTTCATGGTCTCCTCCGAGCTCGAGACCGCGCACGCCGTCTCCCGCACGATCGGCGTGCCGGCCGCGAAGCAGACCGACGTCTTCGCCGACGGCCAGGTGCAGATCGTCGAGTTCGACGTTCCGAGCCGGGGCGGCGACGAGGCCGCGGGCGTGCCGCTGACGCGCGCCGCCGAGCGGGCGGCGACCCGCCCGCCCGCGGCCGGCTTCGACGGAGTCGTCGGGCTCCCGCTGCGCGAGGCGGCGGTGCCCGCCGAGTCCAAGGTCGCGAGCATCATCCGCGGGGACCGGGTCATCGTCCCCCGAGGCGACCAGTCGATCATGCCCGGCGACCGGATCATCGTCATCGGCTCCCCTGACGCCGCGCGTGCCTGGAGCCGGATCATGGCCCGCGGCGAGCGCCTCGTGGACGACGTCGTCGTCTTCGGAGCGGGCGCGACGGGGCTGGCCATCGCGAAGGTCCTCGTCGAGCAGCGCATTCGCGTGCGCCTCGTGGAGCCCAGGGAGGAGCGGGCGGAGGAGGTGGCGGAGGAGCTCCCGGAGGCCCGCGTCTACCGCGCCACCGGCGTCGATCCGGACTTCATCGAGCGGGAGCGGATCGGCCAGGCGCGCGCCGCGGTCTTCGCGATGCGCGACGACGCGAAGAACCTCTACGCGGCGACGCTCGCCAAGGTGCACGGGATCGGCTTCACCATCGGGATCGTCCACGAGCCGATCTCGATCCCCATCTTCGAGCGGGCCGGCATCGACGTCGCGGTCAACCCGCGCTCGGTGACCGCCGAGGAGATCGTCCGCTTCGCCCACGACCCGCGTATCCGTCAGCTGGCGATGCTGGAGGGCGACCGCTTCGAGATCCTGGACATCACGGTGCGCGAGACGAGCAAGCTCGTCCGCAGGCCGTTCAAGGAGCTGCCGATGACGGGCTCGCTGATCGGGGCGATCGTGCGGGACGGGCGCGCGATCTTCCCGCACGGCGAGGACCGGCTCGAGCCGGGCGACCGCGCCATCATCTTCACCGAGTCCAGCCGGGTCTCCGAGGTCGAGAAGGCGCTCTGACCGTGGGGAGTGCCGCCCGTGTGCAGCGGCCGGCTGCGCTCGGCGTCGACGTGGCGAGCGTTCTCAATCTCGTCGGCGCGCTTCTCAAGTACCTCGGCGCGGCGTTCCTCTTCCCGGCGGCGGTCGCGGTCGGCTACGAGGAGCCCTTCTGGCCCTTCCTGGCCGCGGCCGCGATCACGGCGGGCTCGGGGCTCGGCCTCGAGCTGGTCACACAGGGCAAGGAGAGGGTCGGGCCGCGCGAAGGCTTCCTCGTCGTCGCGCTCACCTGGCTGCTCGTGCCCGCGTTCGGCGCCCTCCCCTACGTGTTCGCCGGCGAGCCGCAGCTCTCGCGGCCGGTGGACGCCTACTTCGAGGCGATGTCGGGCTTCACCGCGACCGGCGCCACGCTGCTGACGGACATCGAGGCGCTCGACCACTCGCTCGCCATCTGGCGGCAGTTCACGCAGTGGCTCGGCGGAATGGGAATCGTCGTCCTCGCCGTTGCCGTCCTGCCGCGACTGCGCGTCGGCGGCCGCCAGCTCTTCCATTCGGAGCTCGCGGGGCCGGGCGAGGTCGAGAGGCTCACCGCCACGATCCGCGAGACGGCCCGGCGCCTCTGGGTGCTCTACGTCGGGCTCACCGTCGCCGCGATCGCCGTGCTGACGCTGTACGGCTGGAGCGGCGCCGACCCCGCCATGGGGCTCTACCAGGCCTCGGCGCACGCGTTCTCGACCCTTTCGATCGGCGGCTTCTCCACGCAGGAGGAGTCCGTTGCCGCCTTCGGCGCCGTGACTCAGTGGACGCTCGTCGCGTTCATCCTCCTCGCCGGCATCAACTTCCTGCGCCTCTACCTCGTCCTCGTGCGCGGGCGCGTGCACGCCGTCGGGCGGGACGACGAGTTCCGTCTCTACCTCGCCTTCGCCGTGGCGGGCTCGGCGCTCCTCCTCGTCGAGCTCCTCGCAAGCGACCTCGCGGCCGGCGAGGAGGCGGTGCGGAACGCCGTCTTCCAGGCGGTCTCGATCATGACGACGGCGGGGTTCGCGAGCACGGACTACACGGCCTGGAGCCCGCTCGCGGAGCTGACGCTCCTCATCCTCATGTTCCTGGGCGCGTCGGCCGGCTCCACGGGCGGCTCGATCAAGGTCGTCCGCCACCTGCTCATGTTCCGCATCATCCGGCGGGAGCTGGAGCAGACGGTCCACCGTGAGGCGGTCGTCCCGGTGCGGCTGAACAGGGCCGCGGTCGACGACCGGGCGCTGCGCAGCGTCGTCACCTTCATCGTCCTCTACATCGGGCTCTTCGCGTTCGGCGCCCTCGGGCTGCTCGTCGACGCCAAGCGCGCGGCCGTCGAGGTGGGGTCCTTCGAGGCGCTCGGGGCCGCCGCCGCTTGCCTGGGGAACGTCGGCCCGGCCTTCGGCTTCGCCGGGCCCTTCGGCACCTACGAGCCGTTCAGCGACCTCTCGACGGGCGTGCTCACCGGCCTCATGTGGCTCGGCCGGCTCGAGATCATCCCGGTCGCCGTGCTCCTGACGAGGAGCTACTGGCGCGCGTGACCGGCTGGCTCAAGCGCCGCCATCCCGCGCAGCTGATCGTCTTCGCGTTCGCCGCGGGGATCGTGGTCGGGACCGCGCTGCTCGCCCTCCCGGTCGCGACGGCCGGAGCGGAGCGCGCCTCGGTCACGACGGCGCTCTTCACCTCGACCTCCGCGCTCTGCGTCACGGGCCTGATCGTCGTCGACACGCCTGCGTACTGGTCGCACTTCGGCGAGGTCGTGATCCTCGGCCTCATCCAGGTGGGCGGGATCGGGATCATGACGCTCGCGTCGCTCCTCGCCCTGATCGTCGCGCGGCGACTCGGTCTCCGGACGCGGCTCCTGGCGCAGGCGGAGACGGCGGCTCCGGAGCTCCGCGACGTGCGCCAGCTCGTCCGCGGTGTCGTGCTCCTCTCGCTCCTCTTCGAGGCCGTCGCCGCGGCGGTGCTCGCGGTCCGCTTCTGGGCCTCGTACGACATGAGCGCCGGCTCGGCCGCCTACCGCGGCGTCTTCCACGCCGTCTCCGCCTTCAACAACGCCGGCTTCGCCCTCTGGAGCGACAGCCTGGTGCGCTTCGCAGCCGACGGCTGGGTCTCCGTGACCGTCGCCCTCACCATCCTGGCCGGCGGCCTCGGCTTCCCGGTCTGGCTGGAGCTCTGGCGCCGCGGTCTCCGGCCCCGCGGGTGGACGCTGCACACGAAGCTGACCGTCGGCGTGACCGCCGCCCTCGTGGTCGTCGGCTTCGCGGCCGTGGCCGCCTTCGAGTGGTCCGGAGCCGCCACCGCGGGTCTCGGGGCCGACGGAAAGCTGCTCGCCTCGTTCTTCCAGGGGGTGACGCCCCGGACGGCCGGCTTCAACACGCTCGATTACGGCGCCCTCACCCAGGAAACCCTCTTCGTGACCGACCTGCTCATGTTCATCGGGGCGGGGAGCGCCTCGACCGGCGGCGGAATCAAGGTGACCACCTTCGCGCTGCTCTTCCTCATGGTCTGGTCGGAGGTCCGCGGCGAGCCGCACGTGAGCGCGTTCGGGCGGCGCGTGCCTCCGCACGCCCAGCGGCAGGCCTTCGCGGTCGCCTTCATCGCGGCGGTCGCCGTCGCCGTGGCGACCCTCGTGCTGATGGCCGACGGGCCGCACCCGTTCCGGGAGGTGCTCTTCGAGGCCGTCTCGGCGTTCGGGACGGTCGGCCTCTCGACCGGGATCACGTCGGAGCTGAGCGAGCTCGGGCGCCTCGTCCTCGTCGCGCTCATGTTCCTCGGCCGCACGGGGCCGTATACGCTCGCGGTCGCCCTCGCGCTCCGCGAGCGGCGTAGGCTCTACCGCTTCCCCGAGGAGAGACCGATCATTGGCTAACCCGTCGAAGGAGTTCCTCGTGATCGGGTTGGGGCGCTTCGGGGGCGGCCTCGCCGGGACCCTGGTCGGAATGGGCCACGACGTGCTCGGGGTGGACGCCGACCAGAAGCAGGTGCAGGCGCTCTCGGGCCTCCTCACGCACGTCGTCGAGGCGGACTCGACGAGCGAGGAGGCGATGAGGCAGCTCGGCGCGGCCGACTTCGGCACCGCGGTGGTCGCGATCGGGACCGACCTAGAGGCGAGCATCCTGACGACGTCCGTGCTCGTCGACCTCGGCGTCCCGAAGATCGTCGCGAAGGCGGTGACGGAGCCGCACGGGCGGATCCTCGAGCGGGTCGGCGCGCACCGGGTCGTCTTCCCGGAGCGCGACATGGGCATCCGGGTCGCGCACAGCCTGGCCGGCTCGATCCTCGACTACTTCCAGCTCGACCCGGGCTTCGCGCTCGTCGAGACCGTCGCGCCGAAGGAGCTCGTGGGCAAGACTCTCGCGGAGGCGGAAGTGCGCCGCCGCTACGGCATCACGGTGGTGTGCATCAAGCCGGAGGGCGGCTCCTTCACCTACGCGACGCCCGAGACCGCGGTCCGGGAGGGGGACGTCCTCGTCGTCGCCGGAGAGACCCGCCGGGCCGAGAGCTTCGGCGAGCTGCCCACGTCCGTCCGACCCTCGCCATAGCCTCCCGCGCATGGACGCGTTTCGACGCGCGACCGCCGAGCTGGTCGGCGCTTTCGCGCTGACGTTCATCGGGGCCGGCGCGATCATGACCGGCGCCGACCTCGTCGGCATCGCGCTCGCGCACGGGCTCGTGATCGCCGTCATGGTCTCCGCGGTCGGCCACATCTCGGGCGGCCACTTCAACCCGGCGGTCACGTTCGGGTTCCTGATCACGCGGCGGATCACCGTCTTCCTCGCGGTCGTCTACTGGGTCGCGCAGCTGCTCGGCGCGCTGATCGGGGCCCTGCTGCTCCTCTGGATCTACCCGGACCGGATCACGGACGCGACGAATCTCGGTGCTCCGGCGCTCGCGGAGGAGATCTCCGTCGGCGCCGGCTTCGCGGTCGAGCTGATCCTGACCTTCCTGCTCGTCTGGGTCATCTTCGCGACCGCCGCCGACCCGCGAGGCTCCTTCGTCGCGATCGCAGGCCTCGCCATCGGCCTCACGATCACGCTCGACATCCTCATGGGCGGCCCCCTCACCGGTGCGGCGATGAACCCGTCCCGGGCCTTCGGGCCGCAGCTAGTCGCCAACGCCTGGGCCGACGGGTGGCTCTGGTACGTCGCGCCGCTCCTCGGCGGCGGGCTCGCGGCGCTCGCCTACGAGCACGTCTACCTGCGCGGCGCCGAGGTACCGCCGGCGGGAACGGTCGAGAGCGAGATCGCCGAGCCGGCCGTCGGCGAGGAAGCGCTCTAGGAGGGGAAGAGGGCGGCCTCGAGCACGGTGCGCGCCTGCGCGATCGCGCCGGGCGCGATCTGGTGGCCGACCGGGTCCTCGCGGTAGCTGACCGCAGCGCCCGCGGACTCGAGCCGCTCGCGCGCGTCCCGGCCCCACTCGACGCCGATCACCGGGTCATGCGTGCCGTGCGAGATCGAGACCGGCAGCCCCGCGCCGCTCTCCGGGTCGAGCTCGAACCCGTCCACCCGCGGCACGAAGCCGCTCATCGCCAGGATGGCCGCCGGCCGCGGGCGCGCTGCCGCGAGCCCGAGCGAGTAGGACATGACGGCGCCCTGCGAGAACCCGCCCAGCACCGTGCGCTCGCTGCCGACGCCCGCCTCGGCGAGTGCCGCGTCGAGCCAGGCGGAGGCGTCCGCGAAGGTCTCCAGGAACGTCGGCGCATCCGGGTAGCCGATCTCCCGCACGACGTACCAGTGCGCGCCGCCGGGCGGTAGCGCCAGCGGCCCCCGAGGGAGCAGGCCCACGAGGCGCTCGTCGGGGTCGAGCAGGTCGAGGAGCGGGGCCAGGTCGAGCTCGTCGGCGCCGCGGCCGTGCATGAGGACGAGCGCTCCGGCGGGGGTATCCACCGCAGGTCGCACGCGGTACGAGATGGAGCCGCGCTCGAGGGCCATTGACCCCTGAGCTTAGAGGTGGCGCTTTCCCTTCCGTTCCTTCTTCTGCTGCTTCCTCTCCTCGCGCCGCTCCTGCTTCTCCTGCCGACGCTCCTCCCGCTGCTCGGCTTTCTCTTGCCGCCGCTCCTCCTGCTCGGCCTTGCGCTCCTCGCGCCGCTCCTGCTTCTCCTGCCGGCGTTCCTCCTGCTCGGCCTTCCGCTGCTCGCGCCGCTCCTCCCAGGAGGGCTTGGCGGGCCTGTCGGGCTTGTCCGGCCGGTCGGGCTTGTCGGGCTTCTCCGGCTCCTCGGGATCGGGGGGCGGCGCGGGAGGCTGGGGCTCGCTGGGCTCCTCGCGGTCGGGCAGCGAGCCGCCACGGCCGCTCGTTGAGCCGCCGGGCTCCCGTACGCCGGGCTCGCCGGTCGTGCCGGGAGAGGACGCGCCGCCCGCGAGGACGCCGCCGTCGGCGCTCTCGCCGCCGCCATCGCCGCCGCCCTCGGCCGCCGCCGGGCTCGCGGCCGAATCTCCGCCGGATGCGCCTCCCGCCTCGTCGCTCTCGGCCGACCCGCCTCCGAGGGCCGAGGCGACCACCTCGCCGGCCGTCGCAACCCCGGGGAGCGGGGGCGGCAGGTGGCCGAGCGGCCGGTCGCCCGGGAGGATCGCGGGTGCGAGCGCGAGCAGCGTGATCGCCGCGCTGAGCGCGACGGTCCAGAGCGCATGTGTGCCTAGACGGCTCCCCACCTCAGTCCCATCGGCGGCATCCCCCTTCGACTTGAACCGTAGCCCACTCCTCAGGCAATGGGAACCCCCGCTTTGGTGAGGATTCCCTGCAAGGCGACGGCGTTCGCGGGCGCCTGCGCGGTCGTCCCGCCTTCCGGGGAGCGGCTCCAGCGGTTGTTGTTGAAGAGGACGTAGACCTCGTCCGAGGCGTCCGCGAGCTCGCGGAGCGGGTCGGTCCACTCGCGGAGCTCGTCCTCGGAGTAGAGGTAGTCGAAGCGGTCGCTTGCGCTTCCGCGGCGCACGTTCCAGGTCTCGGCGTTGCGGCCGTGCATGCGGACGTAGGCGAACGGGCTCGTCGCGGCGACGACGGTGGGCACGAGGTTCTTCGCCTCCGTCTTCGGAGCGTCGACGACGACGTGCGTCGCGCCGAGCTCCTCGAGGAAGGCGAGGGTGGCCGCGCGGTTCTCCTCGTCGAGCCAGCTCCGGTGCCGGAACTCGACGAGCGCGCGGTCGCCGCGAAGCTGTTCGACCGCCCAGGCGAGGTAGTCGCGCGAGAGGTCCTTGGCGACGACGTAGGAGGGGAACTGGAGCAGGATGCCGCCGAGCTTGCCGGCTGCCCGGAGGGGCTCCAGCGCGGCGTGGAAGCGGGCGAAGACCTCGGCGCGCAGCTCACGGGGCGGTCGGTCGACGCGCCCGCGGTCGTCGACGGGCGCCGCCTCGCGCAGGTCGGGCGGGAGCTGCTCGGCGCGCACGGGGTGGCGCGTCATGACGCCGAAGGCCTTCACGTGCATGACGAAGCCGTCGGGCGTGCGCTCGTTCCAGCGGGAGACCATCGCCTCGTCGGGCAGGCGGTAGTACGTGGAGTCGACCTCGACCGTGGAGAAGTGCTCCGCGTAGTAGCGGAGGCGGTTCTCGGCCGTCTTCACGTCCTTGGGGTACCAGTGCTTCGTGAGCGCCTCGTCGGCCCAAGAGCACGTGCCGATGCGGATCGGTGCCGTCAGACGGCCAAGGCTAGTTGCTCGCCCTTCCCATCGGGCACCGGCCGTCCCGGCCGGTAGCGCGTGGGGGCGAGCCCGTGCCGGAGGCGGAGGCGGGCGAAGCGCTCGGAGACCTCTTCCTGGTAGCGCTTCGGTGCGTACGCACGCCGCCCGTAGAGCTCGACGTAGCGCGGGTAGAGCCACGGGTAGGTGCGCTGCACCCAGGGCATGAAGTGCTCGCGGATCCCGGGTCGCACGTGAAGGACGATCGCCGACGCGTGCGCGACGCCTGCCTCAACGCAGGCGGCCAGCACCTCGTCGAGGTGCTCGTCGTCGTCGGTCAGGCCGGGCAGGACCGGAGCGACGAGGACGCCGGTCCGGATGCCGGCCTCCGCGAAGCGCGCGAGGATCTCGAGCCGGCGGCGCCCCGGAGGCGTCCCGGGCTCGACGACGCGGCGCACGGACTCGTCGACCGTGCCGACGCTCATCGAGACGGTCACGTCGGCGGCCTCGTCGAGGCGCCGGAAGACGTCCAGGTCGCGCACGATCATCGTCGACTTCGTGAGCATCGAGAGCGGGTTCCCGAAGTCGGCGAACGCCTCGAGAACCCCCCGGGTCAGCCGGTAGCGGCCCTCGCAGTGCTGGTACGGGTCCGTGGCGGTGCCCATGGCGACCGGCTCGCCGCTCCACTTCGGCGAGGCGAGCTCGCGTCGCAGCACGTCGACGACGTTCGTCTTGACGACGATCTTCGAGGAGAAGTCGTCGCCGACGCCGAGATCGAGGTACGAGTGGAAGGCGCGCGCGAAGCAGTAGTGGCAGCTGTGCGTGCAGCCCCGGTAGGGGTTCACGGTCCAGCGAAACGGCACCCGGCTCGCGTCGGGGACGCGATTGAGCGCCGTCTTGCACGTGTCCTCGAGGTACTGCGCGCGGGCCACGGTCGTTGGC
>JAICGP010000088.1 GCA_025923055.1 Thermoleophilia bacterium | reverse complement strand
TGGCTGTCAGGCGCGCTCGAGAACGCGCTGCGCGTACCAGGCGAGCATGCGGCCCGCGGCGAGCGGGCGGGCGGCGAGGGCGAGGCTGCCGACGACGATCTTCCGGGTCATGAGTCGGCTAGATTCGCCGGCGGCGTGCGAATCCTTTCCGTCTTGGGCAACCGGCCTCAGTTCGTGAAGTCCGCACCGACCTCTCTTGCCCTGCGCGAGAGAGGGATAAACGAGGTCGTCCTGCACACGGGCCAGCACTACGACCCCGAGCTCTCGGCGGTCTTCTTCGAGGAGCTCGAGCTCGGGCCGCCCCGCTATCGGCTCGAGGCCGGCTCGGGCACCCATGCCGAGCAGACCGGCCGCATGCTCCCCGGGATCGAGGAGGCCGTCCTCGAGGAGCGGCCCCACGCCGTGCTCGTCTACGGCGACACCAACTCGACGCTCGCCGGCGCGCTGGCGGCCGCGAAGCTCGGCGTCCCCGTGGCGCACGTGGAGGCCGGCCTCCGCTCCTTCGACCGGACGATGCCCGAAGAGGTCAACCGCGTGCTCGTCGACCGGGTCGCGGCGCTCCTCTTCTGCCCGGCCGAGAGCGCCGTCGGCAACCTCGCCGCCGAGGGCATCACCGACGGCGTCCACGTCGTCGGCGACGTCATGTACGACGCGAACGTCCGCCTCGCCCCCCTCGCCCGCGCCCGGTCGAGCGCGCTCGCGGACGCCGGGGTGGAACCCGGCCGCTACCTCGTCCTCACCCTGCACCGCGAGGCGAACGTCCGCCCCGAGCCGCTCGCGCGCGTCGCGGCGGCCCTCGCCGAGCTCCACGAGCCCGTCGTCTTCCCGGTGCACCCCCGAACACGCACCGTCCTCGAGGCCGAGCGCATCCGGCTCGCGCCGAACGTCCGGCTCGTCCCTCCGGTGGGCTACCTCGACTTCGCCGCCCTCGCCTCGCAGGCGCGCGTCGTCCTCACCGACTCGGGCGGCGTCCAGAAGGAGGCGTACTGGTACGGCGTCCCCTGCGTCACGCTCCGCACCGCGACGGAGTGGGTGGAGACGGTCGACGCCGGCTGGAACCGCCTCGTGGGAACGGACCCGCAGCGCGTCGTGGCCGCCGTGCGGTCGGCGGCTGCGCCCGCCGACCGTCCGCCGCTCTACGGAGACGGCCGCGCCGCGGAGAAGATCGCTGACCTCCTGAGTACGATGAGACGCGATGAGGCATGAGGTCGCCATCGTCGGCGCCGGCTACGTCGGCGTCCCCCTCGCGCAGGTGTTTGCCGAGGCGGGGGTTTCCACCGTGCTCGTGGACGTCGACGAGGCGCGGGTCGACGCCCTCCGGCGCGGCGAGAGCTACATCGAGGACGTCGCGTCCGAGGAGCTCGCGCCGCTGGTCGCGTCGGGGACGATCGCCGCGACGACCGACTACGACGCCCTGCGGGAGGCCGACGCCATCCTGATCGCGCTGCCCACGCCGCTCTCGGCCAACCGGGAGCCCGACCTCTCGATCGTCGTCTCGGCCACGCGCAAGATCGCCGCCCGGCTGCGGCGCGGCCACCTCGTCGTGCTCGAGTCGACGACCTATCCGGGCACGACGCGGGAGGAGCTCCTGCCGATCCTCGCCGAATCCGGCCTTGAGGTCGGGACGGACTTCCACCTAGCCTTCTCGCCCGAGCGTGTCGACCCGGGCCGGACGGACTGGACGACGAAGACGACGCCGAAGATCGTCGGGGGCCTCACCGAGGCGTGCACGGCCCGGGCGACCGCACTCTACGAGCGAGCGCTGGACACCGTCCTCCCGGTCTCCTCGCCCGAGGCGGCCGAGCTGACCAAGCTGCTCGAGAACATCTTCCGCTCGGTGAACATCGCGCTCGTGAACGAGCTCGCACAGCTCTGCGACCGCATGGCTGTCGACGTCTGGGAGGTCGTCGACGCGGCGGCGACGAAGCCGTTCGGGTTCATGAGCTTCAAGCCGGGGCCCGGCCTCGGCGGCCACTGCCTCCCGGTCGACCCGTTCTACCTCTCCTGGAAGGCCCGCGAGTACGACTTCTACACGGAGTTCATCGAGCTCGCCGGGAAGGTCAACGAGAACATGCCGTACTTCTGCCTCGAGAAGATCAAGCGGGCGCTCAACTCCCAGGAGCGGTCGGTGAAGGGAAGCCGCATCCACCTCGTCGGGGTGTCCTACAAGGCCGATGTCGGCGACCTGCGCGAGTCGCCGGCCCTGAAGCTGATCGAGCTGCTCCGGAGCGAGGGGGCGCTCGTCTCCTACCACGACCCGCACGTGCCCGAGCTCCCCGAGCACGCGCTCTCCTCGGCCTCGCTCGACGGCGCCGTCGACGCGGCCGACTGCGTCGCCATCGTCACCGCGCACTCGGGAATCGACTACGCCGACCTCGCCGAGCGCGCCCGCCTCGTCGTCGACTTCCGCAACGCGACCGGCCGCAACGGCTCGCGCAACGGCCGCGTCTGGAAGCTGTGACGCCCGTCCGCGTCGGGCTCGCGGGGCTCGGCCCCTGGGGCACGAACCTGGCGCGCAACTTCAACGAGCTGGCCGAGCTCGCCTGGCTCTGCGACGAGGACGCGGGGCGCCTGCGGGGCGCCGCAGCGCGGTACCCCGCCGCCCACGCGACGGCGCGCTTCGACGACCTCCTGGAGGACGAGGCCGTCGACGCAGTCGTGGTGGCGACGCAGGTGCCGACGCACGCTGAGCTCGCGCGGCGCGCGCTCGGCGCGGGGAAGCACGTCTTCGTCGAGAAACCCATGGCGCTCGCCGGCGACGAGGCGGCCGGGCTCGTCGCGCTCGCCGAGGAGCGCGGCCTCGTGCTCATGCCGGGCCACCTGCTGCTCTACCACCCCGGCGTCGGGAAGCTGAAGGAGCTCGTCGACTCGGGCGTTCTCGGCCAAATCCTCTACGTCTACGGCAACCGCCAGAACCTCGGCACGATCCGCCGCGACGAGAACGCCCTCTGGAGCCTCGGCGTCCACGATCTCTCGATCATCCTCCACCTCCTCGGCGAGGACCCCGTCGAGCTCTCGGCCCGCGGCGAGTCGTTCCTCAAGGAGGGCGTCGAGGACGTCGTGTTCTGCTACCTCCGCTTCCCTTCCGGGGTGATGGCGCACATGCACCTCTCCTGGCTGGATCCGCACAAGATGCGGCGGATGACCGTCGTCGGCACGGACAGGATGGCCGTCTTCGACGACATGGAGCTCGACCGCAAGGTGACCGTCTACGACAGCGCCGCCGAGCAGTCGCTCGGGACCTACGGCGAGTGGAGCACCCGCACGGGCGACATCCACAGCCCCCGCGTCGACAACACGGAGCCGCTGCGGCTCGAGTGCGCCCACTTCCTGCGGCTCGTCGCCGGCGAGGGCGACCCGCTCGCCGCCGCGCGTGACGGGCTCGCGGTCGTCCGGACGCTCGAGCAGCTGCAGGCCTCCCTGGCGCGGGAGCGCGTCTGACCGCCCGGGTCGCCGCGACCGCGGTCGTCCACCCGGGCACCGTGCTCGGCGCGGACGTGGTCGTCGAGGACCACGCGGTCGTCGGAAAGCAGCCGACCCTCGGCGCCCGCTCGACTGCGAGCCGCGACGAGCTGCCCGGGCTCGTCGTCGGCGACGGCGCGCGGATCCTCGCCGGCGCGGTCGTCTTCGCGGGCAGCCGGCTCGGCCGGGGCGTCATCGTGGGCGACCAGGCCTGCGTCCGGGAACGCTGCGAGCTGGGCGAGGAGGTCGTCGTCGGCCGCGGCGCCCTCGTCGAGAACGACACGACGATCGGCGCGCGCACGAGGATCCAGGCGAACGCCTACGTGACCGCGTACTCGACGCTCGAGGAGGACGTCTTCGTCGCCCCCGGCGTCGTGACGACGAACGACGACTTCATGGGCCGGACCGAGGCCAGGCTCGCGCAGATGCGCGGCCCGACGATCCGCCGGGGCGCGCGCGTGGGCGGCGGAGCGGTGCTCCTGCCCGGCATCGAGATCGGCGAGGAGGCGTTCGTCGGCGCAGGGGCGGTCGTCCTCGCCGACGTGCCTCCGCGCGCCGTCGTGGTCGGCAACCCGGCCAGGCAGATCCGCGAGGTGCCCGAGAGCGAGCTGCTCGGCTAGCGCTAGCCGGAGACGACGGTCACGGTCGGGCTGGCGCCCGGCACGTAGCCGCGGCCGGGGGAGGGCATGAACGCGCGGTAGACGCCCGGCCTGACGTCGAAGCTCGCCCGCCAGATCCCGTCGGCGTTCACGGCGTCGCTGGCCACCGTCCGCCAGGCGCCGCCCGACCGACGCCTCTGCACCTGCACGATCCGGCCCTCCAGCCGCGGCCGCACCGTCCCGCGGAGGGCGTTCGCGGGCTGGTCGGCGGCGAAGCGGATCTGCGGCCGGACGGCGACGCGGATGCGACCCGACGTCGCGTCCGGCGACCAGAGCCGGTAGAAGGTCGTGATCCCCGGGCTCACCCTCCGGGTCGACGAGCCGGTGGCCGCGGTGGCGACGTCCTCCCAGCTCCCTCCCGTCCGGCGACGCTGGAGCTTTGCGCCGGGCATGTTGCGCACGAGCAGCGAGAGCGTCCGGCGGTTCCCCCACTCGATCGTGCCGCCCCCCTGAAGCCGGAGCAGGCCGACCGTGAACCACGTCGAGCGGAGCCCGAGCACGGCGCGCATGGTCGATCCGGCCACGGTCGACGAGCCGGAGGAGCCGGTCGCCGTGACGTGGGCGACGCGGCGCGAGCCGTTGCGGGTCACCGTCATGTCGCGCAGCCCCGCCGGCACGCGCGAGCCGAGCCGGTCCTTGAGGGCCGCGGCGCTCCAGACACAGTCGCGGCCGCTCCCAGGGCAGTCGTCCTCGGCGTCGCCGGGCCCCCAGCGGTGGTGCGGCGACAGCGAGTCGAAGGGGTCGCTCACCGAGACGAGGTACGGCAGCTGCGTCCCGCCCCACTCGTCGGAGTTGGCGGCCGTCCTGCCGCCCGAGGTCGAGAAGAAGAACGTCGTCGCGAGCGCGCCGCCGGAGAGGACGACGCGACGCCCCGTCGCGTCGACGGCCGCGTTCGAGGCGCTCGTCTCCGCGTCCCGGCCGCCGTAGACCTGGTCGCTCGTGTCCGGACACATGACGCTCGAACCGAACCAGGAGCAGTGGCCGCCGGCGGCGAGCGCGTACGTCCGCGCTGCGACCGACTGCGCCTTGAGCGCCTCGGGATGCCAGCTCGTCGGCATCTCGCGGGGGACGACGCCCTTCACGTACCCGTTCAGCGAGACGACGTTGAGGGCCCACACCCTGCCCGCCGAGCGTCGGAGCTCGAGCCGGCCGCGGTAGCGGTCGCCGTCCAGCTCGAGGGACGCCGAGCCGGGCCGCAGCGTGAGCGGGCTGGAGAACCTGCGGGTGGTGCCACTCCGGGTGAGGCGGAGGCCGCCGCTCGCCGGCGCCGTGACGCGCCACGTGCCGGCGCCGAGATTGGCCGAGCCCGCCTCGAACGTCGCGTCCGAGCCGACCGTCAGGGACGAGCGGCCGGCCGCCAGGCGTACGCGGATGGTCGCGTTTCTCGTGCCGAGCGTCGTCCCTCGGTAGTAGTGCGCCAGGATCTCCTGGTACGTCTTGCCCTCGAGCGCGAACCCCTGGGCGCCGTACTGGCCCATGCCGATGCCGTGGCCCCAGCCCCGCCCCTTGAGGACGAAGGTGGTGGCAGGCTCCGCAGCCGCCGCACACGTACAGGCGACGACGACCGCGACCGCTACGGGGAGGAGGCGCTTCATGACCCGCTAGAACCCTCTATCGGCCTCAGAGTACGCGAGTGGAGTAAGGATTGCGTGAATCCGGAGTTTCGAGCCCGCGAGCGTCCGGTAGAGGTGAGTGATGCCCTCGCGCAACGGCATCCTTCCGGAGCGGTACGCCCGGCCCCGTCTCGTCGGCCGCGGAGGCATGGGCGAGATCTATGCGGCGCACGACCGCGAGCTGGACCGTCAGGTCGCCGTCAAGATCCTCGACGAGGGAGTGGCCGCCGGCTCGGACCTCGGCCCGCGCTTCCGCCGCGAGGCACTCACGGCAGCGCGCCTTTCCGGCGAGCCGCATGTCGTGACGATCTTCGACGTCGGCGAGCACCGAGGCCGCCCGTTCATCGTCATGGAGTTCCTTCCGGGCGGCACGATCGCGGAGCGAGCGCGCGAGGCGCCGGTCCCGCACGAACAAGCCGTCGACTGGCTCGCACAGGCGGCGACCGCGCTCGACGCCGCGCACGCCCGCGGCGTCGTCCACCGAGACGTGAAGCCCGCGAATCTGATGCTCGACGCCCGCGGCGGGGTCACCGTCGTCGACTTCGGGATCGCGCGTGCCACCGACCAGACGGCGGGGATGACCGCGCCGGGGACCGTGCTCGGCACGGCCGGCTACCTCGCGCCCGAGCAGGCGCAGGGCCTCGGGGCGACGGAGGCGAGCGACCGCTATGCGCTCGCGATCGTGGCCTTCGAGCTCCTGACGGGCGGGCGCCCCTTCGAGCGGGGGTCGACGACGGCGGAAGCGGCGGCGCACATCCACGACCCTGTGCCGGCCGCGTCGCAGCGAGGCGTCGGCATCCCGCCCGCCGTCGACCGCGTCTTCGAGCGGGCGCTCGCGAAGGACCCGGCGGCGCGGTACCCGACCGCCGCGGCGTTCGTCGAGGACCTCGAGCGGGCGCTCGGCGCCGCGACCGCTCAGGCAGCACCGGCGGCGCGGACGGCTCCGCTCACCCCCGCCGCGCCCGCGCGGCGGCGGGGTTGGCCGGCCTTGGCACTCGTCGCCGTCGCGCTCGCCGCGGCGCTCCTCCTCGGCATCGGCGTTGCCGCGGCGCTCCTGGCCGGCGGGGACGAGGAGCCACAGGAGCCGGCCCCGGCGGGCGGAGGCGAGGCGACGGTCACCCAGGAGGTCACGGTCGAAGGGGAGCCCACGACGGTCGTCCAGACCGTGACCGCGCCGCCCCCGGAGGAGCAGGAGGAAGAGGCTCGCCAGCCGGGCACGAGCGACCTGACCGCGTCCGAGGCCGCCGCCCTCAACGACGAGGCGTTCGCGGGCCACATGCAGCAGGGCGACTACGCCGGCGCGCTGCCGCTCCTCGAGCGGGCAGTGCCCGCCCTCCGCGGGACGTACAGCGCCGACTTCCCGTACGAGGCCTACGCCGAGTACAACCTCGGCAAGACGCTGGCCGAGCTCGACCGCTGCGACGAGGCGCTCCCGCACCTCGAGCGCTCCGAGCAGCTCCAGGGCAGCAGGGGGCCGATCACCGCCGCGAAGCGGCAGTGCGGTGCCTGATCAGGCCAGCCGCTCGGCGTACTGGCGCCGGTAGTACTCGAGGTACTCGCCGGACTTGATCGGCTCCCACCAGGAGCGGTTGTCGCGGTACCAGGCGACGGTCTCGGCGAGCCCGTCGTCGAAGGCGCGCCGCGGCTCCCAGCCGAGCGCCCGGAGCTTCGAGGAGTCGAGCGAGTAGCGGCGGTCGTGGCCCGGCCGGTCGGTCACGTGACGCACGAGCGCGGGGTCGGCGCCCGTCAGCTCGACGATGCGCCGCGTGATCTCGACGTTCTCGCGCTCGTTGCCGCCGCCGACGTTGTACACCTCGCCTGCGACGCCCTCGCGGAGGACGAACTCGATCCCCGTGCAGTGGTCCTCGACGTGGAGCCAGTCGCGGATCTGACGCCCGTCGCCGTAGACGGGCAGCGGCTCCCCGTCGAGCGCGTTCGTGACGAAGAGCGGCACGAGCTTCTCCGGGTACTGGCGCGGCCCGTAGGTGTTCGAGCCGCGCGTGATGGAGGCGTCGACCCCGAAGGTGCGCACGTACGCGGGCACGTGCAGGTCGCCCGCGGCCTTCGCGACGCTGTACGGGCTCGACGGCTCCACGGGATCCGTCTCCTTCGCCGAGCCCCTCCCGGCGAGGTCGCCGTAGACCTCGTCCGTCGAAACCTGCACGTAACGGGCGCCGGTACGCCGCACCTCCTCGAGCAGCACCTGGGTGCCGAAGAACTCCGTCCGCCCGAAGTCGGTGGCGCCGAGGATGGAGCGGTCGACGTGCGTCTCGGCCGCGAAGTTGACGATCGCCTCGCAGCCGGACGCCGCCCGGGAGACGGCCTCGGCGTCCGCGATGTCGCCGACCACCAGCTCGCAGTCGACGTCCTCGAGGTTCTCACGGCGCCCCGAGTACGTGAGCTTGTCGAGGACGCGCACGTCGTCGCCGCGCTCGAGGAGCCGCCTGACGAAGTGGCTCCCGATGAACCCGCAGCCGCCGGTGACGAGGACGCGCATGGTCGAAGCGTACTGCCCGCCGGCCGGATTCCGACCCGCCGATGGGTCAGGATCCCGGGCGTCAGGCCGGGGATTCCGAAGGCGCCTCGGCCCGGGTCCGGTTCGTGACGGGAAGCCCGTCCCGGCGGAGCCGCCGCACGACGACGACGATCGCCGCGACCCAGGCGGCGCCGAGACAGAGATAGGCGGGCGCTCGAATCTCCGCGGCCACGTCGAAGACGTCGAACAGCGTCCTCGAGTTCGTGATGACGATCAGGCCTCCGACCGAGACGCCGAGCAGGCGGGCGGTCACGAAGCGGACGAGCCAGGCGGCGATCGGCGCGGCGACGACCCCGCCCGCGAGGAGCGCGCCCACGTAGCCGAACGGGATCCCGGAGGTCCCGAGCCCGAGGAGGAAGCCCGCGCTGGCGAAGAGGGCGACGACGAACTCACTCGTGTCCACGGACCCGATCACCTTCCGCGGCTCGAGCTTGCCAGTGGCGATGAGCGTCGGCGTCGCCACCGGACCCCACCCGCCGCCACCCGTCGCGTCGACGAACCCGGCGCCGAAGCCGAGCGGCGCGAGGTAGCGGAAGCGGACGTAGGGACGGCCGCGCGGTCGCGGGGGGCCGACGAAGGAGAAGCGGAGGAGGACGTAGGTGCCGATGGCAAGCAGGATCGCCGCCATCCAGGGCTCGGCGATGTCGCCGGAGATCGAGCTGAGGACCACGGCGCCGAGGAACGCTCCGGCGCCGCCCGGGATCCCGATCCGGCGGACCGTCCGCCAGTCCACGTTGCCGAAGCGCGCGTGCGAAACCCCTGCTGCGACCGTCGTCCCCAGCTCGGCGAGGTGCACCGACGCAGAGGCGGCGGCCGGAGCGACGCCGGCGGCGAGGACGAGCGTCGACGAGGTGGCGCCGTACGCCATCCCGAGCGAGCCGTCGATCAGCTGCGCGACGAAGCCCACCACACCCAAGACAAGGAGCCCCTGCACGCTTAACACTCCTATAGCACTCCTTCTGGAGTGTCAAGCTGGCACGGCTACGCCGCCGCGAGCCAGCGCGCGCAGGCGATCATGTCCTCGTCGGGATCCCAGGCGAGCGCGTGGGCGATACCCCAGCCGCGCAGGCGCTCCCGGTCCAGCTCCAGGTCGGCCGCGAGAGCGTCGACGCGGCGCCGGACGCGCGCCGGCGCCGCGGGGTCGTTGCGCAGCTCCCAGCGCCTGTCCCGCAGAAGGGAAGCGGTGTCGAACGCGCGCTCCCCCACGAGCGGCTTCGGATCGACGGCGAGCCAGGGCTCGCGGGCTGCGGCGAGGACGTTGCCGCCGTGGAGGTCCTGGTGCAGGAGGACCGCCTCGCCCTGGTCGGGGCGGGCCTGGCGGAGGAAGTCGACCGCCTCGTCCAGGAGCCGGCGCTCGTACGGGCGCCCCAGCCGTTCCCAGCGCTCGGGAAGCTCCTCGCTCCACCACGCCGCCTCGTCGCCCAGGAGGCGGAAGCGGTGGCCGGCCGGAGGCGGCCGCCAGAGCCGGCGGAGGACCTCGGCCGCGATCCGGTTCGCCTCCTCCTCGCCGCCGCGACGCTCCCACAGGCGCGTCCCCGGCTCGCACCGCTCGACGAGCAGCGCGCGGCGCGCGGCGTCCTCCGCGTAGAGCCGCACCGCTCCCTCCCCGCCCCAGTGGGCGAGCGCAGCGGCCTCGTGCTCGCTCTCGGGCTCGGGGAAGTTGACCTTCAGCACGGCGGGACGGCCGTCCGGGAGCCGCGCGCCGGCGACGTAGGAGACGTGCGCGCAGTGGAACGGCTCCTCGAGGGCGAGCGACCACTGCTCGGCGCATTCGGCGACGAGCGTCGGGAGCCGCTCTAGCCAGTCGCGGCCGCCCGGCTCGCCGCGCCACCACTCGAGCCCCTTGGGGACGATCACGCGCGCAGGCGCGCCAGGCACTCGCGCAGGCCCTCGCGCCAGTGCGGGAGCCGCGGAGCGCCGGCGCGCTCGCTGCGGAGCACCGAGTAGGCGGGCCGCGGGGCGGGGCGTCCGAGCTCCTCGGTGGTGATGGGGACGACCCGGCAGTCGAGACCCGCGTCGGCGAAGATCGCCTCGGCGAACTCGGCCCACGTGGCCTCGCCGTCGGCGGCGACGTGCCAGATCCCGCCCGGCCTGGAGAGCAGCTCGCGCGTCGCCGCGGCGAGGTGGCCCACGTAGGTGGGGCACCCGCGCTGGTCGGCGACGACGCGGACCTCGTCGCGCTCCGCGCCGAGCCGCAGCATCGTGCGGACGAAGTTGTGTCCCGTCCAGCCGAAGAGCCAGGAGCTGCGGACGATCCAGCCGTCCCGGACCTCCGCTTCGCCGCGGAGCTTCGTGCGTCCGTAGGCCGAGAGCGGCTCCGCCGTGTCCGACTCGACGTACGGCTCGGTCTTCGCGCCGGCGAAGACGTAGTCGGTCGAGTAGTAGACGAGCGGGGCGCCGAGGGCGGCGACGTTTCGCGTTCCCTCGACGTTGACGCGGGCTGCGGCCGCCTCGTCGTCCTCGGCGCCGTCCACGTCGGTCCAGGCCGCGGCGTGCAGGACCAGATCCGGCGCGTAGCCGAGCGCGATCGGCCGCGTGACGTCGAGCTCCGCGACGTCGGCGGCGTCCGCGCCGGGGAAGACCTCGCGCAGCGCGGTGCCCAGCTGGCCGCGGGCGCCCGTTACGAGGACGCGTCCCGCTCCGAGAGGATCGGCGAGTCCGTGCTCCACAGGTGCCTGACGCGCGGGTCGTCCCACGGGATCCCGAGCTCGTCCGG
>JAICGP010000087.1 GCA_025923055.1 Thermoleophilia bacterium | reverse complement strand
GCTCGGGCCACGATCGTCGTCGAGGCCCGCGAGCGCTCCGGGGCGTTGATCACCGCCGACTTCGCGCTCGAGCTCGGGCGGGAGGTGTTCGCCGTCCCGGGCGAGATCACGTCGAGCCTCTCCGCGGGAACCAACGACCTCATCCGTCAGGGAGCGACGCCGCTCCTCTCGACGGACGACGTGCTCGGCGCCCTAGGGCTCGAGCGTCCGCCGCCGCCCCCGCCCGTCGACCTCTCCGACGACGCGCGCGCGGTCCTCGTGCCGCTTTCCGAGCTGTCCCGTTCGCTCGACGAGCTGACCCGGGCGACGGGGCTCGACAGCGCCCGGATCGCGGCCGCGCTCACCGAGCTCGAGCTCGGCGGCCTCGTCGCCGTCGCCGACGGCGTGTACCGACCGACCGCGGGAGGGCGGAGCCTGGGTTAGCTCGAGAACAGCTCGGGCTGCTCGCAGGCGCGAGCGTGCAGTTCGTCGTCGATGTTGCGCCCGGTCACGACGAGGACGATCACCCCGTCGACGTCCTCGAGCTGGGGGAGCGCGGCGAGTGCCGCCGCGGCCGCGCCCTCGGCGCGAATGCCGGCGCGCGCGTACGCGGACACGGCCTCGGCCATCGCCCGCTCGGAGACGGTGAGCATCCGGCTCGCCACCTCGCCGAGCACGTCCACGGCGAGCGGGATCGCCACGCGGACGGCCAGGCCGTCGGCGAACGTCGCGCTGCGGTCGCTCTCGACGACCCGGCCGGCCTGCCACGACTCGGCCATCACGGGCGCCTCCTTGGCGGCGACGCCGATGCGCAGGGTCGCGGGAGCGCGGGCACACGTCCGCAGGCCGATTCCGCCGAGGAGAGCCCCATTCCCGACGGGGACGACGACGGCTGCCGGCGGCTCGGGGAGCTGGTCGAGTATCTCGTCGGCGATCGCGCCGTAGCCCTCGTACTGAGCCGGCTCGGCGCCGTCCTCGAAGAACGGGAGCCGCTGCTCGGCCGCGTCCGCGCGCGCCCGCTCCTTGGCCTCGTCGAGGTCGGCGCCGAGGAGCCGGACTTCGGCGTCGAGCTGCTCGACGAGCGCTAGCTTGGTCCGCGTCGCGTCCTCGGGTGCGTAGACGAGCGCCCGGAGACCCAGGCGTCGGGCCGCCCACGCGGTGGCCGCGCCGTGGTTGCCCGTGGACGCCGTGACGACGGCATCGGCGCCGGCGCTCCGGTAGGCGGCGACCACGGGCAGGGCGCCGCGCCACTTGAAGGCGCCGAGCTCGTGGACGTCCTCCCGCTTCAGGAAGAGCGGGCGGCCGGCGGCGAGCGACTCGGCCGCGGGCTCGAGCGGGGTCGGCGCGGCCGAATGCGGGGCCGGGCCGCGGCTCACGGGAGCAGACGGGTCGGGTTCACCGAGGTGACGGTCTCGAGGAGAGGTTCGCCGAGGCTCGCGAGCGCCTGCAAGGTCGGTCGGGAGTCGACGACGGGGAGGTCGCTGCCGTAGACGAGCCGGTCGGCGCCGCACGCACGCACGCAGAGCTCCAGGGCACGGGCGCCGTACGTCGCGGCGTCGAGGTGGACGCCCGGCGGCAGCTGCGTCGGGTCGCTTCTCCCTTGCGCGCGAAGGCGCTCCAGCTGGACGGGCGCTCCGCCGGCGAGAATGGCGAAGACGACGCGGGGGTCGGCGTCGCCCGCCCGGGCGGCTGCGAGCCAGTGGAAGAACGCCGCCTGCATCTGGGCGGTGTAGCCGACGACCGAGCACCACCACGGCGGTGCGCCCGCGGGAGGCGGTCCCGGCGGCCCCGGGTGCACGAAGAGGACCTGACCGGCACGGGTGAGCTCGCCTGCGAGCTCACCCAGCCCCGTGGCGAGCGTGCGCGCCGAGACGCAGGCTCCGGCGAAGCCGGGCAGGCACTCTCCTGCCGCGAACGAGCGCAGCCGGCCGTCCGCAGCGCAGACGGTCTCGCGGATGCCGGCGTGGTAGGCGTCGCGGAGCTCGGGGTGTTCCTCCGTCTCGAGCGTGGGCGGGAGCGAGACGACTGCGACGTCGATCCCGTCCCGGTCGAGCAACGCGAGCCGCTCGCCGAGGTCGTGCAGCCGCGGGTCGAACGGGAACGACCCTTCGCGAAGCTCTAGCGTGGCGCCGGAGAGGCGCGGCGGCTCGCGCCTGGCGCGCAGGACCTCGAGGACCGGCGGCGGCAGGAAGTGCTGGTGGATGTCGAGGCGAGGCACCGTCAGTCGACGGAGTAGCGGGCGACTGCATCGTCGTCGAGCTCGAAGCCGAGACCCGGCCGGTCGGGGACGGCGAGCTCTCCGCCGGCGTCGGGCCGGACGGGCTCGGCCAGCATGAAGTCGCGGCGCTCGGGCGTCCAGCCGGGCGGGTCGTAGGGCACCTCCAGGAAGGGTCCGCCGCCGACGCCCGCGGCCAGGTGCAGGTTGGCGAGCAGCCCGATGCCGTTCGTCCACGTGTGTGGCGTGAACCAGAGCCCATGGGCGAGGACGCGCGCCGCGAGCTCCCGCGCGCGGAGCATGCCGACCGCGAGCACGCCGTCGGGCTGGTAGACGTCGAGCGCGTCGGCGGCCAGGTAGCGCTCGAGGTCGGCCGGCGTCCGCGCCAGCTCGCCGCCGGCGAGGCGCACGCCGCCTTCGGCGCGCAGCCGGGCGAGGCCGGAGACATCGTCGCAGGCGAGCGGCTCCTCGAGCCAGAAGACGTCGAGCTCGGCGAGTCGCGCCGCCACCGCACGCACCGCGTCGAATCCGAGCAGAGGGGCGACGTCGCCCGGCATCCGCCAGCCTTGATTGAGGTCGACCATGATCGTCATGCGCTCTCCGACCGCCTCCCGCACGGCAGCGACGGCGGCGAGCCCCTCGTCGAGCCGTTCCTTCTCGACGCGCAACTTCAGCGCCCCGAAACCCTCCTCGAGGAGGCCCAGCGCCGACTCGGCGCGTGTCGCAGGCTCGCGCAGGTCCCCCGTCGAGGCATATGCCGGAAGGCGGTGCCTCGCGCCGCCGAGGAGCTGCGCCGCCGGCACTCCTTCCGCCTTGCCGGCCAGGTCCCAGAGCGCCGCCTCGAGCGGCCAGTAGCGCGCGGCGTGGAACGCGATCGTCTCGAGCACGCGCGCGTGCCGTTCCACGTCCAGCGCCTCCCGGCCCACGAACAGGTGCGCGTAGCGCTCGAAGCCGTCCATCGTGTCCCCGGAGCCGATGCCCGTCAGGCCCTCGTCGGTCTCCACGTAGACGAGCGTCGCCTCGAGCGCGCGGCGCGGCGCCGGATCCCACGCGGCGAGGAACGGCGGGTCGAGCGGGAAGGAGAGCCGCCGCAGGCGGATGTCCCTGATCCTCACGCGCGGCGGAAGAAGGGGTTCTCCGGCTCCGAGCGCACGGCGAGCAGCTCCTGGATGGGCGGCCGGCCCTCGACCGACGCGGAAAGGGCGGCGAGCGTGGCGGCGGCGTTGGCGCGGTAGACCGCCTCCTCGTCAACGGCCCCCCAGTCGACCCAGACGGCGGCGATCAGAAGCAGGTCGTCCACCTCCGCAGCCGGCACCGAGCCGTTCGCGACCGCGTCGAGCACGCCCCGGGCCACGCCGGCCTGCGCGGCGCCCCACGTCAGCGCCTCGTGACGGTCGCCGCGGAGGTCGGCCTTGTTGACGAAGAGCGTGAGCGGCTTGACCGGCAGGTTGGGGCGGACGACGACGACGAAGGGGACGTGGCCCTGCCGCGGCGTCGCGAGCGCTGTCGCCCACGCCGTCTCGACCGGACCGCCCTTGCGGCCCAGCACCGTGTTGACGTGGGCCGCGTCGGAGCCGCCGCCGGAGAACCCCTCGCCGACCAGCGTCCGCTCTGCGAACGTCAGAAGCGGATCACCGCCCGCGCCACCTCGCCGGCGTTCATGGCCGCGAACGCCTCGTTGACCAGCTCGAGCGGGTACGTCCTCGAGACGAGGGCGTCCAGGTCGAGCCGTCCCTCCATGTAGAGGTCGACTACGAGCGGCATGTCGACGTGCGGACGGCACGACCCGTAGAAGCTCCCGGTGACCACCTTCTCCTCCCGTACTAGCGCCGGAGCGGGCAGGTCGGCCGTCGCGCCCTCGGGCGGCAGGCCCACCGCGACGATCGTCCCCCCGCGCCGCACAGCGTCGTACGCCTGCGCGACGACCCCCGGGGCGCCGGCGGTGTCGAACGCGTAGTCGGCGCCGCGGCCGCCGGTCAGCTCGCGCGCAAGCGCGGCGACGTCCTCCCCGGTGGGATCGGCGGCGTGCGTGGCGCCCAGCCGGAGGGCGGTCTCGCGCTTGAAGGCGACCGGGTCGGCGGCCACGATCGACCGCGCCCCGGCGAGCTTGCACCCCAGGATCGCGGAGAGCCCCACGCCGCCCGCGCCGAAGACGACGGCCGCGCTCCCGGGCGCGACCCGCGCGCGGAGCACGGCCGCGCCGAGGCCGGTCATGACGGCGCAGCCGACGAGCGCTGCGACCTCGAGCGGCGCGTCGCGCCGGATCGGGACGCAGCAGCCGGCCGGGACGACGCAGCGCTCCGCGAACGCGGACAGGTAGGAGTAGTGGTAGAGCGGCTCGCCGTTCTGCGAGAGCGCGAGGCTCCCGCCCGGAAGGGTCCCCGCGAACATGTCCGCCATCGCCACCTCGCAGAGCACGCCCCTGCCCTCGACGCAGTAGAAGCAGCTGCCGCAGGAGGGGAGCCAGGAGAGGATGACGTGATCGCCTTCCGCCACGTCGGTCACACCGGCCCCGACCGCCTCGATCACCCCCGCGCCCTCGTGGCCGAGCACCGCCGGCAGCGGGTTCGAGGTGGCGCCGGTGACGACGTTCCAGTCGCTGTGGCAGACGCCGCTCGCAGCGAGGCGTACCGTCACCTCGCCGGGGCCCGGCGCCGCGAGCTCGACGTCCTCCACGGTCAGAGGCCCACCCGTCTCGCGGAGGACGGCGGCGCGCATGCGGGCGATTCTACGACCGCCACGGCCATGCCCGGTGCCAGGCACCTGACGTGCCTGGAGCGGACGCGTCCCCCTCAATCTCGGCGCCGCTCGAGCGCCCGGCGAGCGGCAGCCGCGCCGGAGAGGCCGCGGCCCTCGCGGCCATGCCTGGTGCCAGGCACCTGACGTGCCTGGAGCGGACGCGGCCAAGCTGACACGGCGGGCGGCGGGCAGTACGCTCGCGCGCATGCGGATGCAGGCGGCGGTGCTCTGGGAGCCGGGAGCTCACGTCGACGTCCGCGAGGTCGAGCTCGAGCCCCCGCACGCAGGGGAGGCGCTAGTGAAGATCGCGGCGTGCGGGGTCTGCGCGAGCGACCTGCACGTCGTGGACGGCGACCTGCCGGAGCCGCTGCCCATCGTGCTCGGGCACGAGGCCTCGGGCGTGGTCGCGGCGATCGGGCCGGGCGTCGAGCGGCTGCGCCCCGGCGACCACGTCGTCCTCGCCCTCGTGCCCTGCTGTGGCGAGTGCGCGAGCTGCCGGGCGGGGCGGCGGAACTTCTGCGAGCTCGGCGCGGCCATGGCCTCGACCGGGACGCTCGCGGACGGCACCTCGCGGCTCTCCGCCGACGGAGCGCAGCTCCACCACTTCAACTCGGTCTCCTCGTTCGCCGAGTACGCCGTCGTCCCGGAGTCCGTCGCCGTGCCGATCCGCAGGGACGTCTCCCTCGAGACGGCCGCGCTCGTCGGCTGCGCCGTCCTCACGGGCTACGGCGGCGTCGCCCGCACGGCGAACATCGAGGAAGGGGCCACCGTCGCCGTCTGGGGCTGCGGCGGCGTGGGGCTGAACGTCGTCCAGGCCGCGCGCCTCGCGGGCGCCGGGGCGATCGTCGCCGTGGACACGAGGCCGGAGAAGCTCGCCCTCGCAGAGCGCCTCGGCGCGACCGCGGGCATCCAGGTCACGGCAGGGGCCGATGCCGTCGCCGGGGTCCGCGCGCTGGCGGGCGGAGACGGCGTCGACTACGCGTTCGAGGCGATCGGCCGCTCGGAGACGATCCGCTCCGCCTGGGAGTCGCTGCGCCCCGGCGGCACGGCCGTCGTCCTCGGCCTGCCGCCCAAGGGCTCGACGCTGACGGTGGACACGTGGGGCTTCATCAACGAGAAGACGCTCAGGGGCTCGTTCCTCGGCTCGGCCGACATCGACGCCGACGTGCCTCGGATCGTCGACCTCTACCACTCCGGGGAGCTTCGCCTGGACGAGCTCGTCAGCAGCCGTCTCCCGCTCGCCGAGCTGCCCGAGGCCTTCGAGCGGCTGCGGCGGGGGGAGGTCCTGCGTCAGCTGGTCGTCTTCCCCTGAGGGAGCTGCGCCTGGAGGCGGCGGAGGTCCTCGAGGGGGATGTGGCAGCGCAGGAAGCGGCCGGGTGTCACTTCCGCGAGCGGCGGCTCTTCCAGCTCGCAGACCTCGCCGAGCTTGCGCGGGCAGCGCGGGTGGAAGACGCACCCGGACGGCGGCTCGGAGTGGCCCGGGATCTCGCCGGCGAGGCGGATGCGCGGCCGCTCCTCGCCCTCGAGCGTCGGCACGGCCGAGAGCAGCGCCTCGGTGTACGGATGGTGAGGCGGCTCGAACACCGCCTCCGCCGGGCCCAGCTCCAGCAGGCGGCCCAGGTAGAGGACCGCGATGCGGTCCGAGAGGTAGCGGACGACGCCGAGGTCGTGCGAGATGAAGAGGTAGGTCACGCCCCGGTCGCGCTGCAGGTCGGCGAGGAGGTTGAGGATCGCCGCCTGGACGGAGACGTCGAGAGCCGACGTGGGCTCGTCGCATACGACCAGGCGCGGCTCGCCGGCGAAGGCACGTGCGATGGCGACGCGCTGCTTGAGCCCGCCCGAGAGCTGCCCCGGCCGCGAGTGGAGGAGGGCGGCGTCGAGCCGCACGGCGTCCGCGAGCGCCCGGACGCGCGTGTCGCGCTCGGCGCCCCTCGTCCCCAGGAGCTTCGTGAGGGCGCGCCCGATGATGCGCCGCACCGTGAAGCGCCGGTTCAGCGCCGAGTCGGGATTCTGGAAGACGATCTGGAGGGCCCGTACCTCCTCCGGGTCGCGCTTCGTGATCCGGTCGGCGAGAAGACGGCCGTCGAGCTCGATCACGGAGCCGTCGTCGGGCGGCGTCAGCCCGAGGAGCACGCGCGCGAACGTCGTCTTGCCGCTCCCTGACTCGCCGACGAGGCCGAGCGTCTCGCCGGCGCGCACGGCGACGGAGAGCGCGTCGACGGCGCGGACGTCGTGGCCCTCGTGGCGGAAGGTCTTGGCCACGTTCTCCGCGCGGACGACCGGGACGCCGTCGGGCTCGCGGAACGCGGCGTCCGCCTGCGGAGCGGCCGTTCGCGGCAGCGACTGCGCCTCGGCGTGGAAGTGGCAGCGGCTAGTCCGGCCGGGGCCCACCGGGTAGAGCGGCGGCTCGTGCTCACGGCAGACTTCGCGCACGAGGCCGCAGCGGTCGGCGAAGACGCACCCGCCGGGTACCTCGCCGAGCTGGGGGAGGAAGCCCGGGATCGTGTCGAGCCGGTGCTCGTCCTTGCGCAGGCCGCCCCTCGGGATGCAGCGGAGGAGCCCCACCGTGTACGGATGGCGCGGGTCGCCGAAGACCGCCTCCGCAGGGCCCTCCTCGACGAGGCGTCCGGCGTAGAGGACGCCGACGCGCTCGCACATCTTGCGGATCACGGCGAGGTTGTGGCTGATGAAGAGGACGCTCGTGCCGAGCTCTGCGCGCAGGTTGGCGACGAGGTCGAGCACCTCGGCCTCGACCGTCGCGTCCAGGCCCGTCGTGGGCTCGTCGAGGATGAGCAGGGTGGGGTCGGAGGCGAGCGCCATCGCGATCACGACCCGCTGCTGCATCCCGCCGGAGAGCTGGTGCGGGTAGCGGCGGAGCACGCGGTCGGGGTCGGAGATCTGCACCCGGGCGAGCATCTCGCGCGAGCGCTCGCGCGCGTCGCCGCCGCTCGTCCCCGCGACGGCGAAGACCTCGGCCACCTGGTCGCCGACGCGCATCGACGGATTCAGGGCGGCGCCCGGATCCTGGTAGACCATCGACACCTGCGTAGCGCGGAGCCTGCGCACGCCGTCCGCGCTGAGGCCCATCAGCTCCTCGCCGGCGATCCGGATCGAGCCGCCGGTGATCTTGCCGTTCCGCGGCAGGTAGCGCATGAGCGCGAAGGCGGCCGTCGACTTGCCGCAGCCCGACTCGCCGACGAGGCCGTACGACTCGCCTGCGGCGATCGCCAGCGTGACGCCGCGGAGGACGGCGCGGTCGACGCCGCGCACCGTGTAGGCGACGTGCAGGTCGTCCAGCTCGAGCGCCGGCGCGGCGAGGCTCATCGCCCGAGCACCCGCGAGAGGCCGTCGGTGATCAGGTTGACGCTGATCACGAGGCTCGCGATCGCCAGGGCCGGAAAGAGCGTCGGCCACCAGTAACCCGCGTTGATGCTGATGTAGGTGTCCTTGATCTGGAGGCCCCAGTCGGGCGACGGCGGCTGGACGCCGAAGCCGAGGAAGCTCAGCGTAGCCGCCGTGAAGACCGCGTAGCCGAGGCGGACGGTGAACTCGACCAGGATGGGCGCGTACACGTTCGGCAGGATCTCGGCGAACATGATGTAGGGCGCCCGCTCGTTTCGAAGCCGCGCCGCCTGCACGTACTCGAGCTCCCGTTCGGCGAGCACCGCGGCGCGCACCGTCCGGCCGATGATCGGCGCGAAGAGCACGCCGATCACGACGATCAGCCACCACTGGGAAGCGCCCAGAGCGGTGAGCACGACGAGCCCGAGGATGACCGGAGGGATGGCGAGGAACGCGTCGACGGGCCGCATGATCAGGTCGTCGGCCGCGCCGCGGAAGTACCCGGCCACGAGCCCGAGCACGGTTCCCAGGGCGGTGCCGAGGAGCGCCGCGAGCGGCGCGATCGTGAGGATGTCGCGGGCGCCGCCGATGACGCGCGAGAGCACGTCGCGGCCCAGCTCGTCCGTTCCGAAGGGGTGGGAGAGCGACGGTGCCTGGAGCCGGTTGCCGATCTCGGCGGCGAGGTCGCCCCCGAGCGGGTCGTAGGGGGCGACGAGCTCGCCGAAGACGGCGCAGAACGCCCAGACGCCGAAGATCGTGATGCCGGCGAGGAACGTCTTCGAGCGCAGCAGGAGCGCGAACCGCTCCCGCCGCGCGACGCGGATCGCGCGCCGCTCCTCCTCGGGGGCGCCGAGCCCGCCCCGCTCGACGAGCACGGCACGTTCTTCGGGCGTGCTCATTCCTCGTGCGCCAGCCTGATTCGCGGGTTGAGCAGCGAGTAGAGGATGTCGGCCGCGAGGGTCGCGAGGAGGTAGACGATCCCGATCAGGAGCACGGTGCTCTGGATGAGCGGGAAGTCCTGCCGCTGCACGGCGCGGTAGAGGAGCTCGCCGATGCCGTGATAGTTGAAGATCAGCTCGATCACGACGAGGCCGCCGAAGAGGTAGCCGACCTGGGTGGCGACGACGGCGATCGTGGGCAGCAGCGAGTTCCGCAGGACGTGGCGCCGGAGCACGGTTCGGCGCGGGAGGCCCTTCAGGTAGGCCGTGCGCGCGTAGTCGGCGTCGAGCGCCTCGATCGTCCCGGCCCGCGCCATCCGGGCGATGTAGCCGAAGAGCACGAAGACGAGCGCGAGCGCGGGGAGGAGGAGGTACCGCGCCTGCGTGAGGACGCCCGCTCCGTCCGGGGCCTGCGCGGACACGGGCAGGACGTCGAGCCAGAGCGCGAAGACGATGATGAGGAACACCGCCCAGACGAACTCGGGGATCGCGGTCGCCGAAAGACCGCCGATCGAGATGACCCGGTCGCGGAAGCGGCCCTCGCCGAGCGCCGCGACGACTCCCCCGAGGATCGCCACCGGCACGACGATCACGAAGGCGAGGAGCGCGAGCTTGGCGGAGTTCTGGAGCGCCGGCCAGACGAGGTCCTCGACGGGCCGGCGGAAGGCGTAGGAGTCGCCCAGGTCGCCGCGGAGGATGCCGCCGATCCAGTCGGCGTACTGCACGACGACGGAGCGGTTCGTGCCGAGCTCCTCGTTGAGCTGGTCGACCGCGCGCTGGTCGGCGAACGGCCCCAGGATCGCCCGGCCGACGTCGCCCGGCAGGATCTGCGCGGCCGCGAAGATGATCACGCTCAGGAGGAAGAGCGTGACGAGCGCCAGTCCGAGCCGTTTGAGAAGGAACCGTCCCAGGGATGCTCCTCCGGCCCGTTGACGCTAGCTCGTGAAGCCGGCGCGGGACAGGTCGATGTGGCCCATGCCCGTCGGCTCGGCCCCGCTGACCTCCTTCGTCGTCGCGGAGAGGTGGAAGTAGAAGTACGGGAAGATGATCGGCGTCTCGTCGAGCAGGAGCTCCTGGATCTGCCGCGCCGTCGCCCGCTGAGAGTCCAGGTCGAGGGCGGCGACGTACTCGGCCACGAGCCGGTCGTACTCGTCGTTGGCGAAGTGGGGAGCGTTCCACGTGCCCTCGCTCGTGAGCGGGGCCGTGAGGAAGACGTTCGGGACGCCCCGGTGGCCGTAGTCGGTGATCCCGAGCGGCGAGTTGAGCCAGAAGTCCTCGTAGTACGTGCCCGCGTCCGTCACCTTCGGGGTGATCCTGATCCCGACCTGCTGCGCGGCGTTCTGGATCAGGACGGCGAGCTCGGGGATCTCGTAGTTGTCCCACGTGTTCAGGTCGACCGCGAAGCCGTCCCCGCGGCCGGCGTCGGCGAGCAGCTGCCGCGCCTGCTCGACGTCCTGTTCCCGCTGCGGCACGGTCGTGTCGGTCGACGGGAAGACCGGCGCGAAGGGGCTGTCGTTGCCGACGTCGGCCTTGCCCTGGAAGAGCCCGTCCACGAGCGCGCCACGGTCGAGGACGAGGGCGAGGGCCTGGCGCACGAGCTTGTCGTCGAACGGCGGCTGGTCGACCCGCATGTGCACCTGCCGGTGCTGGGAGGCCCGTACCTCGATGACCGTGATGTTGTCGTCGTCGAGGAGCGCCTCGCCGCCCACGACCGCGAACTGGCTGAGGATGTCGACCTCGCCGCCCTGGATGGCGAGCACGCGCGCCTGGTCCTCGGCGTAGAACCGGAGCTCGCTCGTGTCGGCGAGGGGCCGGCGCGACGTGTCCCAGTAGTCCTCGTTCCGCGTGTACGTGACGCCCTGCTGCGGCGTGAACGTGTCCAGCCGCCAGGGGCCCGTGCCGATGAAGCTCTG
>JAICGP010000086.1 GCA_025923055.1 Thermoleophilia bacterium | reverse complement strand
GCGTCCGAGACCTTCATCCCGGCGAGGTTCGGCGCCGTCTCGCGAAGCCGCTCGACGACGCGGATCGGCACCGCGTAGCCGCTCACACGCGCGAACTCGTAGACGTAGAACGGCGTCGGCGCGCACGCGGCCGCGGCCGCCCTGAAGTGCGCCAGAAGGGCGTCGTCGTCGAGCTGGAAGTACGGCGGGCCGATCACCGCGACGGCGTCGGCGCCCGCGGCGGCGGCGTGCTCGGCGAGCGCGACCGTGTCCGCCGTCGACTGCGCGCCGCAGTGGACGGCGACGTCCAGCCGGCCGCCGCACGCGGCGAGGAACAGGTCGGCCACCCGGCGCCGCTCCGACGGGGAGAGGAGGATCCCCTCGCCCGTCGTGCCGAGCGCGAGGATGCCGTTCAGGCCGCCCCCGGCGAGGAACTCGGCGAGCGGTCCGAACGCGTCCTCGTCGACTTCGGCCCCGCCGTCGCGGAGCGGCGTCACCGCCGCTGCGAGCGCGCCCTCGATCACGACGCAACCTTATGCTGCGCGGCGATGAGCGCGCTGCGCCTCGAGCGAGACGGGCCGATCCTCCGCGTCACCCTCGCCCGACCCGAGCGCCGCAACGCCTTCGACGCCGCGCTGATCGCCGAGCTGACGGACGCCTTCGCCGACGTCGGCGACGCGCGGGCCGTCCTGCTCGCCGGGGACGGGCCGAGCTTCTGCGCGGGCGCCGACGTCGAGTGGCAGCGCTCCTCCGTCGACCTCTCCTACGACGAGAACGTCGAGGACGCGCTGCGGCTCTACCGCATGCTCGCGGCGATCGACGAGTGCCCGGCGCCCGTCGTCGCCCGCGTGCAGGGCTTCGCGCTCGGAGGCGGCTCGGGCGTCGTCGCGTGCGCCGACGTGGTGGTCGCCGGCCGGGACGCCGTCTTCGGGTTCACCGAGGTCCGCCTCGGGATCGTTCCCGCCGTCATCTCGCCGTTCGTCCTCCGGCGGATCGGGAGCGGCGCCGCCCGCCGCTACTTCCTCACCGGCGAGCGGTTCGACGCCGACGCCGCGCTTCGCATCGGCCTCGTCCACGAGGTCGTCGAGGATCTGGACGAGGCGGCGGCGCGCGTCCTCGATGACCTCCTCGCCGGCGGACCGGAGGCGGTGCGAGCCGCGAAGCGGCTCGTCCGCGAGCGCCCGGACGGGCCCGAAGCGGCCCGGCTCGCGGCCCGGCTTCGGACGAGCCCCGAGGGGCAGGAGGGCCTCCGCGCGTTCCTCGAGAAGCGACCGGCGGAGGCCCCTGACGGCGCCGCCTGGGGCGCGTTCGCGGGCAAGCGCAGGCCCGCATAGGCACGAACCCGCCTGGCAACCCGCCTAGCTCTCCGTCTCGATCGAGATGAGGAGCCCGCTCGCCCACAGCCAGAAGAGGACGAGCAGGATCAGGAGCGCCAGAAGCGTCCACCACGGGTGCGACCTGATCCACGTCACTGCCCTCAGCTCCTTCACTAGCCGGTACCGGAGCTCTTCGCCCAAGAGCCGTTGCCGAGCACTCGCAGCTGCAGCCAGGGGAAGTTGTGGACGAAGCAGCCGGAGATGACCGTGCAGGCCGCGTAGTGCCCCTGGGTGCCGACGGTGTACGACCACTTGCCGGCGCCGCCCGACGACCACTTGCCGATGTGTCCCTTCCAGTCCCAGCCGGGGCCCGTGCCGTTGTTGCGGCGCAGGTAGTCGTAGAGCGACGTGACCTTCGAGCCGTTGTGGCAGAAGCCCTGCCGCTGGTAGTAGGACCACAGCGTCCAGACCCCGTTCGTCTTCGTCCTCGTCACCGAGACCCGCTTGCACCGCGTCGGGTAGTCGAACTCGGCCGCCGTCGCGGTGTCGGCCTCCTCCTCCCAGGCGGTCTCGGTCACGCTCCCGTCGGCCGAGTACTCGAGCGCCAGTCCCGAGGTCTCCTCCTCCGCGGCGACCGCCGGGGCGGGCGGGGCGGCGTGGGCGGGCGCGGCGGCGGCCAAGACGACCAGGAGCGGCAAGACACCGCGTAGTGCTGAGACGAGCGTCGCAAGCACGTCAACCTCCTCGTGTCGGAACGTCAAGCGAGGCTGCGGGCGTGCGCCGCTGAGTTCGGTTCCGCTTCAGGATACGCGAGGTTGCCTCGCTCGGCAACGGATCTTTCGGCCGTGTCCGGAAGGGCCCCCGGCAGGCACCGACTAAGCTGCGCTCGCCCCGAGGGCGCCCCGCATGGCCCGCACCCGGATCCGGAAGCTGCTCGTAGCCAACCGCGGCGAGATCGCCGCGCGGATCTTCCGCACCTGCCGCCGCCTGGGCGTCGGCACGGTCGCCGTCTACGCGCCCGACGACGAGGGCGCCTTCCACACGCGCCAGGCGGACGAGGCTGTGCCCGTGCCCGGCTACCTCGACGCCGCGGGCCTGGTCGCCGCCGCGGAGCGCACGGGAGCGGACGCCGTCCACCCCGGCTACGGGTTCCTCGCCGAGAGCGGCGACTTCGCCGAGCAGGTCGCGGCGGCACGCGTCCTCTTCGTCGGGCCCCCGCCGGCCGCGATCCGGGCCGCCGGCGACAAGCTCGAGGCGAAACGGGTCGCCGCGGACGCTGGCGTCCCCGTCGTGGAGACCGGCCCGCCGGAGGAGATCGGCTACCCCCTCCTCGTCAAGGCGGCCGCGGGCGGAGGCGGGCGTGGCATGCGGATCGTGCGCTCGGCGGAGGACCTGCCCGAGGCGCTCGCGGCGGCCGAGCGCGAGGCGGAGGCGGCCTTCGGCGACGGGCGTGTCTTCTGCGAGCGCTTCGTCGAGCGGCCCCGCCACGTCGAGATCCAGCTCCTCGCGGACTCGGCCGGCGCCGCGATCCACCTCGGCGAGCGCGAGTGCTCCGTGCAGCGGCGCCACCAGAAGGTGCTCGAGGAGAGCCCCTCCCCCGCGCTCGACGAGGGCCTGCGCGCCGCCATGGGCGAGGCCGCCGTCGCCTTCGCCCGCGCGGTCGGCTACGAGAACGCGGGCACGGCCGAGTTCATGCTCGCCGGCGACCGCTTCTTCTTCCTCGAGCTGAACGCCCGCCTGCAGGTCGAGCACCCGGTGACGGAGCTCGTGAGCGGCCTCGACCTCGTCGAGCAGCAGCTTCTCCTGGCCGGCGGCGAGCCGCTCGCGGTCGGGCCGCGCGAGCCGGAGGGGCACGCCGTCGAGGTCCGCCTCTACGCCGAGCACCCGCTGACGTTCCTCCCGCAGGCAGGGCGGCTGGAGCGTCTGGAGCTGCCCGACGGGATCCGGGTCGACCAGGGCGTCGAGGCCGGCGACGAGGTGCCCGTCGCCTACGACCCGCTGCTCGCGAAGCTGATCGCGCACGGCGAGACGCGCGAGGAGGCCTTCGCCGAGCTCTCCCGGGCCCTGCGGGCCACCCGGGTCGCGGGCGCGACGACGAACCTCGGTTTCCTCCGCTGGCTCGTCGACCACCCGGACGTGCGGGCGGGGCGCACGACGACGGCGTTCCTGGCCGAGCACCCGCCCCTCTCGCGCCCCCTGCCCCGCGTCGCGCCGTGGGCGGGCCGCTGGCGCCTCAACGCGGCGGAGGCGCCGTCCGGGGACCCGCCTCCCGCTGCCCCGCCGACGGTCGAGGCGACTGCTCACGCAGCGGAGACGGGGCGCGAGCAGAGCGCGCTCGTCGCCCCCATGCCCGGAGTCGTCGTGCGCGTGCTCGCCGGCGAGGGCGACCGCGTCGAGCCGCGTCAGCCGCTGGTCGTCCTCGAGGCGATGAAGATGGAGACGCCGCTCGTCTCCCCCTACGAGGCCGTCGTCCGGCGCGTCCACGTCGCCGAGGGAGACCGCGTCGCCGGCGGGGCGCTCCTCCTCGAGCTGGAGGAGTGATGGAGCGTCCCGACCTTCTCCCGGACCCGACGGCGCAGTTCGGCCGCTGGCTCGAGGAGGCGCAGGCCGCGGGAGTGACCATGCCGGATGCGATGACGCTCGCCACGGCGGACGCCGGCGGCCGGCCGTCCGCCCGGACCGTGCTCCTGAAGGGCGCCGACGCCGAGGGATTCCGCTTCTTCACGAACACCGAGAGCCGCAAGGGGCGCGAGCTGGCCGAGAACCCGCGGGCGGCGCTCGTCTTCCACTGGCAGCAGGAGCCGCGCCGGCAGGTGATCGTGTCCGGCGACGTCGAGCCGCTCTCCCGGGAGGAGTCGCAGGCCTACTTCGACACGCGCCCGCTCGGAAGCCGGCTGGGCGCATGGGCTTCCCGTCAGAGCAGCGTCGTTCCGGACCGCGAGGCGCTCGAGCGCGCCTTCGCGGAGGCCGAGGCCGAGCACGGCGACGACCCGCCGCTGCCGCCCTGGTGGGGCGGCTACCTCCTCCGGCCGGCGCGCTTCGAGTTCTGGCAGAACCGCCCCAACCGCCTCCACGACCGCTTCCGGTACACGCGCGTGCCGGACGGCGGCTGGCTGCTCGAGCGGCTCGCTCCCTAGAGGGCCCGCAGGAACGCGCGCACCGCGGCGTCGAACGCGTCGGGCTGCTCGACGTTGGCGAGATGCCCGACGCCCGGGAGCACGACGAGCCGCGAGCCGGGGATGCCCGCCTGGAGCGCCTCGGCGACCTCGAGGGGCGAGCGCCGGTCGAGCTCCCCGTAGAGGAGCAGCGTCGGCACGTGGATTCGGGGGAGGACGTCGCGGAGGTCGGCCTCCGCGACTGCGTGCAGCATCGTCCGCGTGCCGTCGGGACGGAGATCGCACATGATCGCCACCACCTCGTCGGCCAGGGCGACCGGCGCGGCCTCGGTCAGCAGTCCGGGCAGGTAGCCCGCGGCCCACTCCTCCGGACGGCGCTCGAGCTCGCCGACCCCGCGCTCCAGCCGTTCCCTCACGGCCCCGGCGGGGAGGGAGCCGGCCCAACCGGCGTACGTCGACGCCAGGACGAGAGAGCCGGGCACGCCCGGATGGCGACGATAGAGCTCGAGGGCGAGGACGCCGCCCCACGAGAGCCCGAGGACGTGAGGGCGATGGATCCCGACGGCCGCGAGCCACGCGGCCAGGCAGTCCGCGTACTCGGGCATGCGCCACTCCGCGGGCGCGTCGGAGCTCCGTCCGCACCCCGGTGCGTCCCACGCCGTGACGGCGAAGTCCCGGCCGAGGCCGTCGAGCTGCCGGCGCCAGGCGCGGCTGTCGCTCCAGGCGCCGTGCAGGAGGACGAGGGGCGGGCCTTTCCCGGCCGTGACGGACGCGATTCGCACGTCCCCGACACGGACGTCCTGCAGGCGCATGCGCGCCACACGATAGACGGACGAAACCGACGTTTTCACGCACCGCGTGCGGGTAGTCGTCAGAGACCGAAAACGGACCTCAGGAGGCTCGAGATGGGTACAGAGCTGAAGGGCAAGCGCATCGCGTTCCTCGCCACGGACGGCGTCGAGCAGGTCGAGCTGACGGAGCCGTGGAAGGCGGTCGAGCAGGCGGGCGGCACGCCCGAGCTGATCTCTCTCGCCGGCGGCGAGATCCAGGGCTTCGACCATCACGACAAGGGACACCGGTTCCCGGTCGACAGGACGGTTCCGGACGCGGACCCGACCGACTACGACGGCCTCGTCCTGCCGGGCGGCGTCATCAACCCGGACATCCTGCGGGTCGACCAGGGGGCCATGCGCTTCGTGAAGACGTTCTTCGAGCAGGGCAAGCCGGTCGGCGCCATCTGCCACGGGCCGTGGAGCCTCGTGGAGACGGGGATCGTCAAGGGCCGGACGGTCACCTCGTGGCCGAGCCTGAAGACGGACATCGTGAACGCGGGCGGCACGTGGGTCGACGAGGAGATCTGCGTCGACCGCGGCCTCTTCACGAGCCGCAAGCCGGACGACCTGCCGGCCTTCTGCAAGAAGCTCGTCGAGGAGATGGGCGAGGGCGTCCACGACGAGCAGCGGAAGGCGGCCGCCGCGGCGACCCGCTCGTAGCGGCTCAGGCGAGCAGGTCGCGGAGCCGCATGGCGAGGCCGACGTCCCCGTCGACGCGGATCCTTCCCATGAGGAAGGCGCCCATGGGGCTCTGGCGGCCGCTCACGATCCCGAGGAGCGTGTCCTCGGAGACGCCGATGACGCAGTCGGCGGCGGCGTCGCTCTCGGTCACCGAGACGGCGCCGTCGTCGACGTCGACGCGCCAGCTTCCCGCACCGTCGACGTCGAAGCGGTAGGAGGCCGTCAGGCCGCGGGTGCGCTCCGAGCCGCCGGCCGTGCGGCCGGCCAGCTCCTCGAAGAACTCGCGGGCGCTCGCGGCCACCGCTAGACCGACGCCGCGGCGGGCCGGCTGGGCCGGCGCACGGTCGAGGACGGGAGCAGGAGGGTGAGGAGGATGCAGGCCGCCGGGCCGAGGGCCGTCACGAGGACGGCGGTCTCGAGGTCGACGGCGTCGGCGATCGCTCCCAGCGAGAGCGCGGCGATGCCGCCGAGGCCGATGGCGAGACCGATCGAGAGCCCCGAGGCCATCCCCACGCGGCCGGGCATGTACTCCTGGCTCATCACGAGGCTGACGCTGAAGGTGCCGATCACGGCCATCCCCGTCAGGAAGAGCGCGACGACCCCCACGGCTCCCCCGGCCAGCACGTAGACGGCGATCAGCGGGGGCGAGACGAGGAAGCTCCCGAGCAGCACGCGCCGCCGTCCGAGACGGTCTGCGAGCGGGCCGCCGAGGAGCGTCCCGAGCGCGCCCGCGAAGAGGAAGAGCGCGAGCACGCGCGTTCCGTAGCCCGCGCCGTGGCCGCGCGAGATCTCGAAGAGCGGGATGAACGTGAAGAGGCCCATGTGAGCGAGGCTGCGCAGCCCGACGATCAGGAGGAGGAGCGTCGTGCCCCGCCACTGCGTCCGCGTCGGGGGCGCCTCCGCCGCGACCTCGCGGCGGGGCGCGAACGCGGCGAGGTGGCGGAGGGAGACGAACAGGATCGCGGCGACAGCGAGCCCCGGCAGCGCGATGAGGGCGCCGCCGTCGAGGCCCAGCCCGAGCGTGATGACGAAGAACGAGGCGACGAGCGGCCCCAGCGCGAAGCCGATGTTTCCGCCGACCGAGAAGAGGGACATGCCGCTCGCGCGCCGTCTCCCGCTCACGTAGCTCGCGAACTTGGACCCCTCGGGATGGTAGGCGGCGACGCCGACGCCCGAGGCGAGCACGCCGACCAGCACGAGCGCGTAGCTCGGCGCGACGGAGGCGAAGGCCATCCCGAGACCCGCGAGCGCGACCCCGCCGGGCAGGAGCCACAGCGCCCCGCGTGCGTCGGACCAGACCCCGAAGGCGGGCTGGATGATGGAGGAGCTGATCGTCGCCGCGAGCACGAGCGCTCCCGCCATCGTGTACGAGAGATCGAAGCGGTCGCTCAGGAAGGGGAGCAGCGCGGGCAGCGATCCCTGGGCGAGGTCGGTCGCCAGATGCCCGCCGGAGAGCGCAGCCATGCCCTTCGGATCGACGCCCGCGTGCACGCGGGAACGTTACCCGCCGACCGTCAGCGCGCTGCGTGTGCCTGGATGAGCGCGTAGCAGATCTCGCGCTGCACGCGAATGATCTCGCGCCGGTTGCGCTCCAGCTCGAGCCGGAGGCCGGTCGTGCGCAGCCCTTCCCTCTCGACGAGAAGCCCTCCGAGGATGTCCTGGAGGGCTTCGACGGGGAGAGGTTGTCGCCCGCGAGGGGAGGGTGCGGGCTGGGGAGAGGGTAGAGCTGCGCTCATTCTGCGCTCCGGTTGTATCGGCCGGTACGGACGGACCAGCATCCCTCGTTCGAGGCACGCCCCCGGGCGGGCTCCGCTACGATCCTCGCTCGCCCATGGAGATCGACGTCGTCGAGGCGCCGCCGGGAGGGGTCGAGGCAGACGTCCTCGTCTTCCCGGTCCCGGAGCCGGCCGCGCTTCCCGCCGGGGCGCAGCAGCTCGACCGCCTGCTCGAGGGCGGGCTCACGCGCCTCGTCGAGGACGGTGAGCTCCGCGGGGAGACGGGGCGCGTCACGCTGCTCCACACCGACGGCCGGCTGGCCGCGCGCCGCGTGGCCGCCGCCGGCGTGGGCGGCGACACCGTCGACGCCGACCGGCTGCGCACGGCAGCGGCCGCCGCCGCCACACGCGCCGCGGACATCGGCGCGCGGGCGGTCGCCTGGCTCGTCGACCCGGAGTCCGCGCTCCCGTCGGCGGAGCAGGCCCGCGCGGTCGTGGACGGCGTCGTGCTCGGCCCCTACGAGGCGGGCCGCTGGAAGACGGAGGACGAGCGGCGGCCGCCGATCGAGCGGCTCGTGCTCTGCGGCCCGGGCGCAGCCGCCGTCGCGGAGGAGGCCCGCCGCGCCGCCGCCGTCGCCTCGTGGGCCAACCGCTGCCGCGACCTCGTCAACGCGCCCGGGAACGAGATGACGCCCGAGCGCCTCGCCGCCTGGGCTGAGGAGCTGGCCGCGGAGAGCGGCGCGCTTCGCTTCGAGGCGCTCGGCCCCGAGGAGATCCGCGCCGCCGGCATGGGTGCGCTCGAGGCGGTCGCGCGCGGCAGCCACAACGCGCCGCGCCTGATCACGCTCGCCTACGAGCCCGACTCGCCGGCGCGCCCCGAACTCCGCGTCGGGCTCGTCGGGAAGGCGATCACGTTCGACTCGGGCGGCCTCTCGCTGAAGCCCTCGCTCCGGATGGAGGAGATGAAGTCCGACATGGGCGGCGGGGCTGCCGTGCTCGCCGCGATGGGAGCGGTCGCGGAGCTCGAGCTCCCGGTGCGGCTGCTGGCGGTCGTTCCCGCCTGCGAGAACATGCCCGGGGGCCACGCCACCCGGCCGGGCGACATCGTCACGGCGCTGAGCGGCAAGACGATCGAGATCGCGAACACGGACGCGGAGGGGCGGTTGATCCTCGCCGACGCGCTCTGGTTCGCACGCGAGTCCGGCGCCACCCACCTCCTCGACCTCGCCACGCTCACGGGCGGCATCGTCATCGCCATGGGCGACCTCTACGCGGGCCTCTTCGGCAACGACGACGCCTGGACGGCGGAGATCGAGGCGGCGGCGAGCGCGAGCGGCGACCGGGCGTGGCGCCTCCCGCTCCACGAGCGCTACGGGCGCTACAACGACTCCTACTTCGCCGACCTGAAGAACTCGTCCGACTACAAGCAGGCCTCGCCGATCCTCGCCGCCGCCTTCCTCGCCGAGTTCGCCGGCGAGGGGCCTTGGGCCCACCTCGACATCGCCGGGACGGCATACCTCGAGCGGGGGCGGGGCGACTACTACACCGACCTGGGCGCCACCGGCTACGGCGTCCGGCTCCTCGCGGAGCTCGCGCGGCGGCTCGCGACGCCGTGAACCTCGACCTCTCCGAGGAGCACGAGCTCCTCCGCCGCACGGTCCGCGAGTTCGCCGAGGAGCGGATCGCGCCCGTCGCCGAGGAGCTCGACCGCGAGCACCGCTTTCCCTACGAGATCGTCACCGAGCTGGGCGAGCTCGGCCTCATGGGCATCCCGGTCCCGGAGGAATACGGCGGCGCCGGCGGCGACACGCTCGCGTACGCGATCGCGATCGAGGAGCTGACCCGCGTGGACTCCTCCGTCGCCATCACGGTGGCGGCGCACACCTCGCTCGGCACGATGCCGTTCCTCCTCTTCGGGACGGAGGAGCAGAAGCGGGAGTGGATCCCGCAGCTCGCCTCGGGCGAGCGCCTGGCCGCCTTCGGGCTCACCGAGCCGGGCGCGGGCTCCGACGCCGGCGCCACGCGCACGCGCGCCGAGCTGCGGGACGGCGAGTGGATCGTGAACGGCGCCAAGATCTTCATCACGAACGCCGGGACCGACATCTCGGCGTGCGTGACGATCACGGCGCGCACCGGCGACGACGAGATCTCGAACATCGTCGTCCCCAACGGCGCCTCCGGCTACGAGGTCTCGGAGCCGATGCGAAAGATGGGCTGGCGCGCCTCGGACACGCGCGAGCTCTCGTTCCGCGACTGCGCCGTGCCGGAGGGGAACCTGCTCGGCCCGCGCGGCGCCGGCTTCGCCCAGTTCCTCGAGATCCTCGACGGGGGGCGCATCTCGGTGGCGGCGATGGGGCTCGGGCTCGCCGAGGGCGCGTACGAGCTGGCCCGGTCCTACGCCCGCGAGCGAGAGCAGTTCGGCAAGCCGATCGCCGAGTTCCAGGCCATTCAGTTCGCCCTCGTGGACATGGCCACGGAGATCGAGGCGGCGCGCGGGCTCGTCTACCGGGCCGCGTGGCTGAAGGACGAAGGCCGCCCCTTCGCGCGCGACGCGGCGATGGCGAAGCTCTACACCGGCGAGCTCTCCAAGCGGGTCGCCGACCGCGCGCTCCAGATCCACGGCGGCTACGGGTTCACGGACGAATACGCGATCTCGCGCCTCTACCGCGACCAGAAGGTGCTCGAGATCGGCGAGGGCACGAACGAGGTGCAACGAATGGTCATCGCCCGCCACCTCGGGCTGTGAGCCGCGTGATTCCTTAACGGGGCACCCCAGCCCACCACCCGCCTTCGAGGCTACTCGGGAAAGGCGCGCGCGTGGCGCGCGGACCGCGCCGGTTTCGCAGCGGGATCGCACGGGTGTACCATCGCGCGACTCGACTGGAAGGAGGCTCGATGCCCCTGTTCATGGACGTGCACACGATCGAGGGCGGCGTGGCGTCGAAGGACGTCGCCGACGCGCACATGAAGGACGTGCAGGAGCAGGCGAAGCACGGCGTCAACTACAAGAGCTACTGGGTCGACGAGAAGGCGGGCAAGATCTTCTGCCTCGTCGAGGCACCGAACGCCGAGGCGGCCCACACGGTGCACCGGGAGGCGCACGGGCTCGTCGCCGACGAGATCTACGAGGTCGAGGAAGGGTCGTAGCCCGCGGGACGCTCTACGCCGGCTCTTCCGGCTTCTCCTACCCGTCGTGGCGGGGCGGGTTCTATCCGGCCGACGCGAAGCCGGAGAGCTTCCTGCGCCATTACGCGGAGCGCGTCGACGCCGTCGAGCTGAACAACACGTTCTACCGCGTTCCCGCGGAGGACCAGTTCGACCGCTGGGCCGCCCAGACGCCGCCCGGGTTCCGCTTCGCGGTCACGATGAGCCGCCGGCTGACCGGCCGCGGCCGGGTCGAGGGCGTGGACGAGTTCTGCCGCCTGGCGCGCCGCCTCGGCGACCGGCTCGGCCCGCTCCGCGTCAAGGTGCCGCAGGCGCGCGACGACGGGTTCCTGCGCCTCTTCCTCGACTCGCTCGACCCGGAGG
>JAICGP010000085.1 GCA_025923055.1 Thermoleophilia bacterium | reverse complement strand
GAGGCGGCGAGCGGCGGGAGCGAGGCGATCCGCTCCGCCAGCTCGAGCGCGCGAGGCAGCGCCTCTCCCGCCGGGACGAGCTCCGTGACGAGGCCCAGCCGGAGCGCTTCCTCGGCCTCGACGCGCGGGCGCAGGAGGATCAGCTCCTTCGCCCGGGCGGGGCCGAGCAGGCGGACGAGCCGCTGCGTCCCGCCCGAGCTCGGCACGATGCCGAGCTCGACCTCGGGCAGGCCGAAAACGGAGGTCGCATCCGCGACCCGGAAGTCCGTCGCGAGCGCGAGCTCGAGGCCTGCGCCGAGACACCAGCCGGCGATCGCGCTGACCGTCGGCTGGGGCAACGCGGCGACGCGCTCGTACACGTCCCCGGTGTCCCCGTAGTAGGCGGCGATCCCCTCGGGCGACTCGTCGCGCGCCTCGACGAGGTCGGCGCCTGCCGAGAAGGCGCGCGGGCCGCCCGCGAAGACGACGCAGCGGCTCTCCCGCACCTCGGCGCCGGCGAGCGCCTCGATCAGCTCGCGCTCGAGCCCGGTGGAGATGGCGTTCAGCTTCTCCTCGCGCCGCAGCGTGAGCACGCAGACCGCGCCCTCGCGGGCGACGTCGAGCAGGCGCTCAGGCACCGACGCTCTCCCCGGCGAGCGCGACCCGCTCGCGGCGCCACGGCAGCGGGACGGCGGGGTCCGGCGCGTCGATCTCGCGGGCGAGGCGGTGGCCGTCGAAGATCGCGTCCGCGATCAGCTGGGGGGCCACGCAGTCTCCGATCCGGTAGACGGCCTCGATCCCCTCGGCGGCCAGGCGCTCCTCGTCCGTGCGCAGCTCCTGGTAGAGGGCGTCGTTCGAGATCCGCTGCGTGACGAGCACGACCGCGTCGGCCTCGAGCTCGAACGGCTCGCCGAACTCGTCGCGACCGGCCACGAGCCCCGCCACCACCCGCTCGGCGACGACTCCACGGTGCAGCCGGACGCCGACCTCGTGGAGGCGCGCCTTCAGGAGCCCCTGCTCGAGCGTCTCGTGGGCGAAGGGCGCCACCTCCTCGAAGGACGTGACGAGCTCCACCCGGTGCCCGGCGAGGGCGAGGCGCTCTGCGAGGTCCGGCCCCATGAAGTAGCCGTCGGAGTCGAGGACGGCGACCCGCTCGCCCGGCGGCTCCTTGCCCTCGACCACGACCTGCTCCGGCGTGAGGACGTGCCCGAGCGACGCGTCCGCGCCCGCGATCGGCTCGTGGGTGTCGCGGTTGAGGCCGACCGGCGACCAGAACGCTCCGGTGGCGACGACGACGAGCTCGGCGCCGTACTCGCGGACGTCGTCCGCTCCCAGTGCCGCCCCGGCGATCACCTCGACGTTCGCCAGCTTGTCGAGCTGGATGCGGCGCCAGTTCAGCACGCGCGCCCACTCGCCGCGGCCGGGCAGCTGCGGTACCCAGCGCATGATGCCCCCGATCTCGGCCGCCGCGTCGACGAGGTGCACGCGGCGGAAGCCGCGCTTGCCGAGCACGATCGCGCACTCCATCCCGGCCGGTCCTGCGCCGACGACGAGGACGTCGCGGTCGCGGTTCTCGGCCGGCTCGAAGCGCTCGGGGTGCCAGCCGCGCCGAAACTCCTCGCCGGCGGTCGCGTTCTGCGTGCAGCCGATGTTGCCGCCGGGGTCGGCCTTCGGGATGCAGATGTTGCAGCCGATGCACTCGCGGATCTCGTCGAGACGGCCCTCCTCGATCTTGCTCGGCAGGAAGGGGTCGGCGATCGACGGCCGCGCCGCCCCGATCACGTCCCAGACGCCGCTGCGGACGATCTCCGCCATGCGGTCGGGGTCGGTGAGCCGGGAGACGCCGACGATCGGCTTCGCGGTCGCCTCGCGCACGCGGGCGGTCCATTCGAGCTGGTACCCCTGCGGGAAGAAGCGCGACGCGCCCGAGTCCTTCGACCACTCGAGCGCCGAGCCCACGTTCACGTCCCAGAGGTCGACGAGCCCGTCGGCGGCGCGCACGAACGCGAGCCCCTCCTCGAGCTCGACCCCGTACGGGCCGAGCGCGTCGACGGCCAGCCGTGAGGTGACGGCGCAGTCGCCGTCCACGGCCTCGCGCGTCACCTCGAGCAGCTCGAGCCAGAAGCGGGCGCGGTTCTCGAAGGAGCCGCCGTAGGCGTCCGTGCGGCGGTTGTAGAAGGGCGAGAGGAACTGCATGGGGAGGTAGCTGTGCGCGCCGTAGACGTAGACGACGTCGAACCCGGCCTCCCGCGCGCGCCGGGCGGCGGCCGCCCAGTCGGCCTGGATGCGGCGGATGTCGTCCGGCTCCATCGCCTTCGGGGTGACGAGCAGGTAGTCGCTCGCGAGCTGCGAGGGCGCGACCGCCGGGAGGCGGTATTCGCGCCGGGGGCAGTGGGCGCCCGAGTGGTGGAGCTCGACGCCGGCGAGCGCGCCGTGCTCGTGCACCTCGTCGCACATGAGCGCGAGCGCGCGCAGGTCGTCGTCGTCCCAGAGCCGCGCCGAGATGAACGGCGTCTCGTCGGAATCGGGGCTGACGGCGCAGTACTCGGTGCAGACCGCCGCCCAGCCGCCCTCGGCCTTCGTCGCCCGGTAGCGGGCCTGCGCGCCGGGCTTTCGGACGCCGAAGCCCGTGCAGTGCGGCACCTGGTAGAAGCGGTTTCGAAGCGTCTTCGGGCCGATCGCAAGCGGCTCGAAGAGGATGTCGTGGCGCGGGTCGCGCGGCACGAGTGGCCGTTCAGCCCGTGAGCGCCTCGTGGACGAGGCGCTGGAAATGCTGGATCAGGTGCTCGCTCGAGGTGAGGAGGCGGCCGTGAGGCACCATGCCCGAGGCGAGCCCGCGCTGCACCGACTCGACGAGCGTCGCGTCCTCGCGTCCGACCTGGGTGGCGAACTCCATCATCTCGCGGACGGTCTCCTCGGGGACGTCCTCGTAGTAGAACCAGTCGGTAATGCCGACGGAGCGCTCCGGCCCGAGCGGGCGCGTGACGTCGACGCCCATGTTGCCCGGCCCCGGGTCGATGTTGAGGGTGAAGTTGGGCCAGAGCAGGTGGTACTGGGCGCGCGCGATGTCCCCGTTCGCGCCGTTCCCGGCCGCGCCCGCGCGGAGCGATCCGAACTGGCTCGAGACGAGCCCCTCGGAGCGGAGCTCGTAGGCGTCCGGGTCGACGTCGATCACCTTCGAGAACCCCGGGTGGGCGACGGGGCAGTGGTAGCACTCGAGGTAGTTCTCGATCGCGATCTTCCAGTTGGACGCGATCTCCCACTCGGTCCGCTCGCGGAAGTGCAGCCGCTCGAGATCGAGGCCGCTCTCGGCGAGGAGGCCGGGCAGCGGGCCGAGCGCCTCGGCGAGCGGCCCCGCGCCGGGGTCGGGGTTGACGAAGACGAGGGGGCCCCAGGTGTCGACCGCCGCCGGGAAGAGCGAGAAGCCGTCCGCGTCGAAGCCCGGCTCGCGCTCCGAGCGCGGTGCCGTCCGCAGCGTCCCGTCGAGATCGTACGTCCAGGCGTGGTACGGGCACTGGAGCGACTTCCGGTTGCCGGCTCCCTCCGCGACGAGGTGGCCGCGATGGCGGCACACGTTCACGAACGCGCGCAGCGTCCCCTCGCGGTCGCGGACGCAGAGGACGGGGACGTGCCCGGCGAAGGAGGCGAAGTAGTCGCCCGGCTCCGCGACGAGGTGGGCTCCGCCGGCGTACTGCCAGGAGCGGGCGAAGATGCGCTCGTTCTCGAGCCTCAGGATCGCCGGATCCGAGTACCAGTCGGCCGGGAGCGTCGCGCCCGCGTCGAGCGCCTCGCGGAGCCCGGCTGCGTCGGAAAGGCCGAACGGCGTGCTCATCGGCCGATTCTACCGGAGCATCCCCGTTGAAGATCCGCCGCGGGTCTGGCAGAGTGCCCCCTTCCCAGCAGCGGCGACAAGGGGGCGGCGATGACACGGCATCCGCGCGAGCCACGCGGGCTCGACCGGCGGCAGTTCCTGCAACGCTCGGCGGTGGCCGCCCTGGGCCTCTCGAGCGCACCCGCGCTCCTCGCCGCGTGCGGCGGCGACGAGGCGACCCCCGCGGGCGGGACGGGCGGCTCGGACACCGTCACGCCGGAGGACTCCCCCTTCCAGCTCGCCCGCCGCGACAACCCGGTCGAGCTGCCGATCTTCGACGACAACCCGCCCATCGAGGCGGGGCTCCAGCCGGAGAGCGGCGCCACGCTTCGTATCTACAACTACATCGACTACCTCTGGAAGCGGAAGACGAAGGAGTTCGCCGAGGAGTTCGATTGCAAGGTCGAGATCTCGACGTTCTCGACGATGGACGAGGCGGTCGCGAAGCTCGCGTCGGGCTCGGCCGACTTCGACGTCTTCTTCGCCACCGTCGACCGCCTCGGCAAGCTCGTGGCGGGGAAGGTCCTGCAGCCGCTCAACCTCGAGTACGTGCCCAACCTGCAGGGGAACATCTGGCCTCAGCTCGTCGACCCGTTCTACGACCGCGGGGCCCGCTACACGGTCCCGTACGTCATCTGGGCGGACGGCATCGGCTACCGCGCCGACAAGGTGGAGGAGGACCTCGCCTCCCTCCCCAACCCGTACGAGATCTTCTGGGAGGGCGGCTACACCGGGAAGACGTTCCTCCTCGACGACTACCGGGACGCGCTCGGGATGGTACTGCTCCGCAACGGCGGCACCGACGTGAACACGGACGACCCGGCGCAGATCGAGCAGGCGAAGACGGATCTGCTCGCGCTCATCGACGCCGTCAACATCAAGGTCTCCGCCGAGGACTACTCCAAGGTGCCCGAGGGCGCGGCGTGGATCCACCAGTCCTGGTCGGGGAGCATGATCGCGGCGCCGTACTACCTGCCGAGCGGCCTCGACGCCTCCGCGCTCGGCTTCTGGTACCCGACGAGCGGCACGGGCGTGGTCGGCAACGACACGATGACGATCCTCCGCGGCGCGCAGAACCCGGTCCTCGCCCATCACTTCCTCAACTTCATGCTCGACGAGAAGAACGCCTACGACAACTTCTACAACTTCAACGGCTACCAGCCGCCCCTGAACAACGTCACGCCCGAGAGCCTCGTCGCGGACGAGGCCGTCCCGGAGAACCTCGCCTCCGCCGTCCTCACGAAGGAGGACTACGACCGCAGCCAGGAGCTCCTCGAGCTCGCGCCCGAGGCCGACGTCCTCTGGCAGAACGCGTGGGCGGAGTTCAAGGCGGGCGTGTGAGCCGCCCCTGAGCCCGGCGCCGCCGGATCCCTCGTAGTGCGCTCGCGCCGCTGGTTCTGGCCCTCGTTCGGCCTCCCGGGGCTCGTCTGGCTGGCGCTCTTCTTCCTGGTCCCCTTCTACGTCATCCTCGCGGTCGCGATGGGGACGGTCGACCCCATCTTCCGCTTCCCGGTTCCCGTCTGGAACCCCCTCGACTGGGACACGCAGGCCTTCGAGACCGTGATCGACGAGCTCGGGCCCGGGCAGACGTACGGCACCGTGTTCATCCGGACGATCGGGTACGTGGCGATCGCCGTCGCGCTCTCGCTCGCGATCGGCTACCCGGTCGCCTACTACATCGCGCGGCACGGCGGCCGTTGGAAGGGACTCCTCCTCCTCGGCCTCGTGGCGCCGTTCTGGATCAGCTACCTGATGCGGATGCTCGCCTGGGTGAACCTCCTCCAGGAGGACGGGCTCGTCAACCGCAGCCTCATGTGGCTGAACGTCCTCGACGCGCCCCGCACCTGGCTCGACGGCCGGGCCTCGACCGTCGTCCTCGGGCTCGTGTACGGCTACGTGCCCTTCCTCATCCTGCCGCTCTACGCCTCGCTCGACCGGATCGACAAGAACCTCCTCGAGGCGGCCCGCGACCTGGGCGCCAACCGCGCGGCCGCGTTTCGCCGCGTGACGCTGCCCCTCTCGAAGCCCGGGATCCTCGCCGGCTGCGTCATCGTCGCGCTGCCGATGTTCGGCGACTACTACACGCCCGACCTGCTCTCCGGCTCGCCGAAGACCTCGCTGATCGGCAACCAGATCAACCTCTACATCCGCGGCGGGCCGCAGGTGACGCTCGGCGCCGCGCTCGTCGTCACCCTCATGGTCTTTCTGCTCGTCCTCATGGTCTACTACCTGGTCAGCACGGCGCGCGCGGCCCGGGAGCTGCGGTGACCCTCGCACGCCGCTTCCGCGCGTGGGCGGCGAACCCGTGGGGGAAGCCGCGCTTCCTGCTCCTGATCACGCTCGCCTACATGGTGTGGGCGATCGTCCCGATCCTCGTCGCGATCCGGTTCTCGTTCAACGAGGGCCGCTCGCGCAGCACGGCGCAGGGCTGGTCGACCCGCTGGTACTGGGACGATCCCGATCTGTCCGTCTGGAACGACCCGTCGCTCCGCGAGGCCGTCTACCAGAGCCTCGAGCTCGCCTCGCTCGCCATGCTCGGCGCGGTCCCGCTCGGGGTCCTCCTCGCGCTGGCGCTGACGCGCTGGCGCGGGCGCGGCTCCGGGCCGGCGCGCTTCGTGTCGCTCTCTCCGCTCGTGACGCCGGAGATCGTGATGGGGACCGCGCTCTTCCTCACGTTCGTGCACCTGTTCAGCTTCGTCGAGCTCGGCACGCCCGCGCAGGTGATCGGCCACGTCACGTTCTCGATCTCGTTCGTCGTCGTCATCGTGCGCAGCCGCCTGCTCTCGATCGGCCCCGAGTACGAGGAGGCGGCCATGGACCTCGGCGCGTCGCCGCGCCAGGCGCTCAGGATGGTGCTCCTGCCCCTGCTCGCGCCCGCCATCTTCGCCAGCTTCATGATCGTCTTCGCGATCTCGATCGACGACTTCGTGATCAGCGCCTTCCTCTCGTCGGACGCGACGACGGAGACGGTCCCGATCAAGATCTACTCGAACGCGCGCGGGGCGCCGACCCCGGCGCTGAACGCCGTCGCGAGCGTCATGCTCGTCGTCTCCCTCCTCGCGATCGCGCTCGCCGTGGTCGTCGTCCGCCTCGTGCAGCGGGCGCGCGGCGAGCGCGGCCGCGCCGTCGACGACTTCGCCCGCCTGAACGTCTAGCCGCCGGCGGGCGCGCCTTGACACCCGGCGCCGGACCGCGTGAGAATCGGCACGAGCAGCGACCCGAGGGGGCGCGCTGGTGGCGCGACCTGGAAGAGCTGCGGCCCACGATGGGCCCCGCCCCGCAGGGCGGGAGCCCCGACACAGACTGGAGGTCTCTCATGCCCGCCCGCAGACGCTCGACCGGCCGGCCGGACGGTGACCAGGGTCACCCCCACAAGCCGCCGCGCAAGAAGAAGACCGACGACCACGACCACGACGGCCACAAGCCGCACGACCCTCCGTACCACGACCCGGACTACGACCATCCCCCCGAGCACGAGTACGAGCCGCCGGACAACCCCCGCTATCCCGACCCGCGCATCTACGGCCGCTACGCGTCGAAGCGACCGCCGCGCTACGTGCCGCACCCCATCGAGCACGCGTGCTTCAAGCCGCGCAAGGAGGACTACAAGCCGCCGACGACCTGCAACGGCGACTCGGGCGAGCTGTGCGTCCGCAAGGACCACCGTACGCTGACGGTGGACGAGCAGAACCGCCTCCTGAACGCGTTCACGCAGATCAACGCGATGAACGCGCTGGGGCCGTTCGTGGACATCCACGGAAACGCGATCCACCAGATGCACGGGAACCCCCGCTTCCTGCCCTGGCACCGGGTCTATCTCGTGCGGATGGAGGAGCTGCTCATGGCGGTCGACCCGACCGTCTGCCTTCCGTACTGGAAGTCGAGCGAGGAGCAGGCGTTTCCGTCCTGGCTGCTCGGGTTCACGCCCACCGTGAACCTGAACGGCGGGCCCCACACCGTCACCCGCAACATCGGCGTCTTCGCGGTGCTGCCGAACGCGGCGGCCGTGGCGGCGGCGATGGCCAACGGCACCTTCAACTCCTTCGGCGGTGCGGTCGAGGGGATCCACGATTCCGGGCACGTCTGGGTGGACGGCTCGATGGGAGGCTTCGCGACCGCGCCCTGCGACCCGGTGTTCTGGATGCACCACGCGGAGATCGACCGCATCTGGGCCGAGTGGCAGGAGGCGAACCCGGGCCAGAACCCGCCGCTGGCCGGCGCGGCGGCGACGATGGACCCCTGGACGGAGACCGAGGCCGACACGCGCGACATCGAGGCGATGGGCTACACGTACGCGTAACGGGAGACGGCTTCCCTAGGGGCGCGGCGGCTCCTCCGCGAGGATGCGGAGCGCGTCCGGCGGGAGGTGGACGGCGACCTCGCTGCCCTCCTCCGGCGGCGGCCCGTCCGCGGGCCCGGCGTTGACCTGGAGCGTCCGCTCGTCGCCGACCTGGACGAAGACCTGGGTCACGGAGCCGAGGTAGACGACGCGCGCCACCCTGCCGGGGAGCCGGTTCGCGCCGCCGCTGCCTGCAGGCTCCAGCCGGATCCGCTCCGGGCGGATCGTCAGGCGGACGTCGCCGCGGGCGCCGCGCTCGCCGCGCTCGGCCACGAGCACGACGTCCCCGAGGCGGGCGCGGCCGTCGCCCTCCGCCCGGCCGGACATGAGGTTCGAGACGCCGAGAAAGTCGGCCACGAACGTCGTCGCCGGCTCCTCGTAGACCTCCCGCGGCGTCCCGAGCTGCTCGACGAGCCCGTCCGCCATCACCGCCATGCGGTCGGACATCGTGAGCGCCTCCTCCTGGTCGTGCGTCACGTAGACGAAGGTGATCCCGACCGCCTCCTGGATCGACTTCAGCTCCAGCTGGAGCGAGCGGCGGAGCTTCGCGTCGAGCGCGCCGAGCGGCTCATCGAGGAGGAGGACGGCCGGCTCGAGGACGAGGGCGCGCGCGAGCGCGACCCGCTGCTGCTGGCCGCCCGAGAGCTGCGAGGGCTTGCGCCGCTCGAAGCCCTGCAGGTGAACGAGCTCGAGCGCCTCGCCGACGCGGCGCCGGCGCTCGCGCTTGTCGACGTCCTTGAAGCGGAGCCCGAAGGCGACGTTGTCGGCCACGTTCAGATGGGGGAAGAGCGCGTAGCTCTGGAAGACGGTGTTGACGGGCCGCTTGTGCGCCGGCACCTGGGTCACGTCGCGGTCGCCGAAGAGGATCCGCCCGCTCGTCGGCTCCTCGAAGCCGGCGACGAGCCGCAACGTCGTCGTCTTGCCGCAGCCCGAAGGGCCGAGAAGGGAGAAGAACTCGCCGTCGCCGATCACGAGCGAGAGCTCGCGCACGGCCTCGACCTCGCCGAACCTCTTCCGCAGCCGGTCGAGGACGAGCCCCGTGCTCACGGTTCCACCGCCTCCAGCTCGGCGAGCCCGGCACGCACGTCGGCGAGCTCCGCTGCGACACGCTCCATGAGCCCAACCGGCCCGGTGGTGATCCGGACGAAGCCCTCCAGGCCGAACTCGCTACCGGCGCGGACGAGGAGGCCGCGGCGCGCGAGGCCCTCGGTCAGGGCGACGTCGTCGACGCCGACACGGACGAGGAGGAAGTTCGCCTGCGAGGGGAGAGTCTCGCAGCCCGCGTCGGCGAGGAGGCCGGCGAGCCGCTCACGCCCGTCGCTGTTCGCCCGTCGCCGCTCGTCCACCAACTCGGGCCGCGCGAGGCTGGCGCGGCCGGCGGCGAGGGCGGCGCGGTTGACGTTGAACGGCTCCTGGACGACGTCGAGCAGCTCGGCCAGCGGCGCGTCCACGACGGCGTAGCCCAGCCGCAGGCCGGCGAGCCCGAAGATCTTCGAGAACGTCCGCAGCAGAACGACCGGCCGCCCGTCCTCGACGTCACGCACGCGGTCGAGCCGAACTGCAGGCTCGACGTACTCGACGTACGCCTCGTCCACGACGACGGCGCAGCGCGCCGGCAGGCCGGCGAGCAGGCGCTCCCATTCGGCGCCCTCGACGAGCGCGCCCGTCGGGTTGTTCGGGTCGCAGAGCCAGACGAGGCGGGCGTCTCGCTCGCGCGCCGCCCCCGCCAGCGCATCGACGTCGTGCCGCAGGTCGCGGCTCGGCACGGAGACGACCTCCGCGCCCGCCGCCGCGCACGCCTGCGCGTAGAGCCCGTAGGTCGGCACGGTGAGGACGACGCGGTCGCCGGGCTCGAGGAACGCGTGGGCGACGGTGGCGATCAACGCCTGGATGCCGTGGCCGGGCACGATCCGCTCGGGTGCGGTCCCGAGCCGGCCCGCGACCGCCTCGCGGAGGTCCGAGTACGCCTGCTCGGGGTAGATCCAGACGCGCGCGAGCTCCTCCCGGACCGCCTCGGCGACGCCGGGAAACGGCCCCTGGAGCCCCTCGTTCCAGTTCAGCTTCACGATCTCGTCGAGCCCGTAGGCGGCGCGCAGCTCCTCGAGGCTCGCGCCCGGCCGGTACGGCTCGAGGCCGATGAGCGACGGCCGGACGAGCGAGGTCCAGTCCGTCACGGAGTCGGGGTCCACATCTCGAGCAGGGCGGGAACGTGCACGACCGCGGGCCCGCCGCGCTCGAGCGCGCCGGCGAGCGCCTCGCCCGCCTCCTCCGGCGCGACCGTCGCGACGGGGACGCCGAACGCCTCGGCGAGAGCGCGGAAGTCCGGCTGGGCGAGGTCGACCGCGAACGTCTCCCCGAACGAGTCACGCTGATACTCGCGCAGGATCCCGTAGCCGCCGTCGTCGATCAGGAGGAGGACCGCGTCGAGCCCGTGCTGGCGCGCCGCGGCGAGCTCGGCGAGGCCGTAGTCGAAGCCGCCGTCGCCGGCGACGGCGAGCGCCGGGCGGCCGGGGGCGGCGAGCGAGGCGCCGAGCGCCGCCGGCCAGGCGTACGCGAGGGTCCCCGAGCCGAGCGGGTAGAGGAAGGTGCGCGGCTCGTAGACGGGGAAGTGGGCGGCCGCCCAGTAGGCGAGGACGGTCATGTCCCAGGCCGTCACGGCGTCGCGCGGGAGCACCTCGCGGACGGTGTTGAGGAGCGAGCGCTCCACGGACCGGTCCTGCGCCTCGAGGCCCGCCTCGACGCGGGCGCGGACGGCGGCGGCGAGCTCCTCGCCGCCCGCCCGCGGTGCGTCCGGCAGCCGCTCGAGCAGCGCCGCGAGGACGGGCGCTGCGTCGCCTACGAGGCCCAGGGCGTCGTAGGTGGCTCCGATCCGCTCGGGCGCCGCGTCGACCTGGATCAGGCGACCGGGCAAAGAGAGCTCGTACTGGCGGGTCGTCTCCGCGCCGAGCTCGGTGCCGACGCAGAGGAGCGCGTCGGCGCCGGCAAGGAGCTCTCCGAAGG
>JAICGP010000084.1 GCA_025923055.1 Thermoleophilia bacterium | reverse complement strand
GTGTGCCCGCCGGGCGCGATGGTGAGGTGCTGCACGACGACGTCGGACGTCGGGCTCTTGATCTTCAGCCGGGCCTTCCCGTCCAGGACGCCGCGACCGAGAACCGGCCCGGCGACTCCCGAGCCCGGCGTGCTCAGCGCCGGCGTCGCCACGACGACCGCGGCGAGCACGGCGACGAGCACGATCCGGGCCTTCGGCGAACGAAGAAGCTCACGTGTTGGCATGGCCGCCTCCTTGTGATGAAGTTGACGAGCGCGACCTTCGCAATGCGGCGTGTGACCGGACGTGTGACGCGAGGCGCTCGGGAGCCGGGATGGGCCTGAGCATCCAGCTCCTTGGACCGCCGCGGGTCGAGCGCGACGGCCGGCCCGTCGAAGCGCCGCGAGGGCACAAGCCGTGGGGGCTCCTCGCCTACCTCGTCCGCACGCACGTCCCCTCGTCGCGCGAGCGGCTCGCCGCCCTCCTCTTCCCGGAGGCCGACGATCCCCTCGGCACGCTGCGCTGGACGCTCTCCGCACTGCGCCGCCTGCTGGGCGAGCACGCCGAGCTGACCGGCGATCCCGTCCGCTTCAGCGTCCGCCCAGGGACGTTCGTCGACGTCGACGTTCTCGCAAGGGGGTCCTGGGTCGAGGCGCTGGCCCTCCCCGGTCTCGGGCACGAGCTTCTCGACGGGCTCGTGTTCCGGTCGAGCCCCGGCTTCGAGAACTGGCTCGAGAACGAGCGTCGCCACGTCGTGGGGACGACAGCCGCCGTCCTCCGCGAGGCCGCGCTCGCCCTGCTCGCCCGGGGAGAGGCCGCAGCGGCGACCGACCACGCCTCCGAGCTCGTGCGCCTCAACCCGTACGACGAGAGCTCGCACGTCCTCCTCGTCCGCTGTCTCGGCGCCTCAGCCGGCGCGGAGGCGGCGGCCCTGCACGTCGCGGCCTGCACGGAGCTCTTCGCGCGGGAGCTCGGCGCCGAGCCGAGCCCGGCCCTGCGCATGGCCGCCGAGATGCCCGTAACGGAGCGCCTCCCGCGGGTCTCCGGCCGCGCCGCCGTGCTCGCGCAGATCGAGGCCGGCCAAGCCGCGATCGCCGCCGGCGCCGTCGACGCCGGCCTGGCCGGGCTGCGCGGCGCGGTCGCCTCGGCCCGGGCCGGCATCGAGCCCGAGCCACTCGCCAGGGCGCTGATCGGCCTCGGGAGCGCGCTCGTGCACGCGGCCCGCGGCACCGACGAGGAGGGCGCGACCGCCCTTCAGGAGGGCAGCACCCTCGCCGAGCGAGCCGGCAACGGGCCGCTGGCGGCAACGGGGATCCGCGAGCTTGGCTGGGTGCAGTTCCTCCGCGCCCGCTACGACCGCGCGGAAGCGACCGTCGCCCGCGCCGAGGTGCTGGCCGGCGGAAGCGACGAGGAGCTCGCCTGGATCGACGTCATCCGCGGCAGCTGCCGCAGCGACGTGGGCGACTACGCGGCTGCGGGCGAGCTCCTGCAGGCTGCCGTCGCGCGCTCGGATCGAGCGGCGTCAGCGCACCTCACGGCTTTTGCCCGCACCATGCTCGGTCGCCTCCACGTGCTGCGCGGAAGGCTCGGGGACGCCCGGCACGTCCTCGACGAGACGCTCGCGTACGTGGAGGGGCGAGGCATGACCGGCTTCCAGCCGTGGCCGCAGGCGTTCCGGGCCGAGATCGACCTGCGCGACGGCGACGTGGACGCGGCAGAGGAGCGCCTGGAGCGCGCCTTCGCCCTCGGCTGCGAGGTCGGCGACCCGTGCTGGCAGAGCGTCGCCGCGCGCGGCCTCGGGCTCGTCGCGGCGGAGCGCGGCGATGCAGCCCGTGCGCTCGAGCTGCTCGTCGAGGCGCCCGGCCTCTGCCGTCGCCTCCCGGACACGTATCTCTGGATCGAGGCGTACGCGCTCGACGCCCTTTGTGCGTTCGCGCTCGAGCACGCGATCGAGGGCAGCGGCCGCTGGATCGACGAGCTCGAGGCGATCGCCGCCCGCCACGGCATGCGGGAGCTCCTCGCACGGGCCACGCTCTACCGGGCGCGTCTGGGCGAGCCCGGAGCGCTGGACGCGGCGCACGCCCTCTCCGCGCAGATCGAGAACCCCGCTCTCGAGGAGCTGGTCAGGTCGGCCGAGTCCGCGCCCGCTGCCGCCTAGAGGAGGATGAGCGCGGCGGTGTCCGGCGGACAGCCGGCCCGGCGGAGGCGGACGGCGAGGTGCAGGTCGACGTCGGGGCGCAGCGCCAGCTTGAACGCGAGGCGAGGGTCGTAGCCGGCGGCGAGCAGGCTGGCATGGCGCCACGAGAAGACGCGTTCGTCCTCGGTCTCCAGGCCGGCGAGCTCGTCGCTGATCGTCTCGATGGCAGACATTCGTCCTCTGCCTACTTGGACGGCCCGCGCCGCCGATTCCTTCCCGGTCTTCCGCCGGGCAGCCGGCCGGGTTATGCTCCCGGCCGCGTCCCGGCCGCCATGGGCCGGGCGAACGGGAAACAGGGAGGGTGAGATGCGCAGATTCGCGTTACGGCGCAGTGGCGCCGTGGGCCTGGTCATCGCGGCGGCGGTCGCGACGGCTCTGCTCGCGCCGGGCGAAGCGTCGGCCGCCCGAGGCGGAAAGAAGGTCTGCAAGACCCGGGTGAACGACACGTACCGGGAAGTGCTGAGCTGCATGCGGGTGAACCAGGTACGCGTCCACCAGGCGCAGTTCCAGCGGCTCGCCGACAGGCGCGGTGACGGGACACGCGCGGCGGGCACGCCCGGCTACACGGCGAGCGTCAGGTACGTCGCCTCGCACCTGCGGAAGGCCGGCTGGAACGTCGAGCTCGACGAGTTCGACTTCACGTTCGTGCCGCCGCCGACGCTCCGGCAGCTCACGCCGGTGGACGCCGAGTACGAGACGGGCGCCTTCACAGGCAGCGGCACCGGCGACGTCACCGGGAACGTCATCCCGGTCGACATCAACCTCGTGCCGCCGCGGGCCAGCACGAGCGGCTGCGAGGCTGCCGACTTCGCCGGGCTCGACTTCAGCGGCCCGAGCGACATCGCGCTGATCCAGCGAGGCACCTGCGACTTCGGCGTCAAGGCTCAGAACGCTCAGGACGCGGGCGCAGAGGCCGTGATCATCTTCAACCAGGGCAACGACCCGACGCGTGAGGGCCTCATCGTCGGCACGCTGCTTCCCACCGGCGCCGCCGTGACCATCCCGGTCATCGGCGCGTCGTTCGCCGACGGCGAAGCGCTCGCGCAGCCCGGCTCGACGGCGTTGATCGAGGTGCCTCCGTCCGAGGAGAGGCCGCAGGTCAACGTGATCGCGGAGCTGCCCGGCGTGAACGACGACAACGTCGTCATGGCCGGCGCGCACCTGGACTCGGTCCAGGCAGGCCCGGGCATCCAGGACAACGGCAGCGGCTCGGCGGCCCTTCTGGAGACCGCCGAGATCCTGGGCAAGATGAGGCCCCAGAACACGCTGCGGTTCGCGTGGTGGGGCGCCGAGGAGGCCGGCCTGATCGGCTCGACCGCCTACGTCGACGGGCTGAGCCCCGAGGAGCTCGACCGGATCGCGCTCTATCTGAACTACGACATGATCGGCTCGCCGAACTACATCTTCATGGTGTACGACGGCGACGAGTCGGGCTTCCCGGCGCCGGTCCCGGTGCCGCCGGGCTCGATCCAGATCGAGGACCTCTTCGAGTCCTTCTACACCTGGGTCGGCGAGCCGTACGACGACGCCGAGTTCAGCGGTCGGAGCGACTACCAGGCGTTCATCCTGAACGGGGTCCCCGCCGGCGGTCTCTTCACCGGCGCGGAGGTTCTCAAGACCGCGGAGCAGGCGGCGATCTGGGGCGGTGTCGTCGGTGCGCAGTACGACCCGTGCTACCACCTGGCCTGCGACACGTTCGACAACATCAACCTGCACGCGCTCGACGTCAACTCGGACGCGGTCGCGTTCGCGGCGCTGACCTACGCCTATTCGACGGAGACGGTCAACGGCGTTCCGGGCGAGGACGTGCCCGACGCCTTCCCGCTTCCGGCTCCGGCCGGTCCGGAGGGCACCGTCGGCAGCGGCGGCGGCAGCGGTCCGCACGACGGCGGCTCCTAGGCCAAGACAGCTCGAACGAGACTCGGGGGCGGCCACCGGCCGCCCCTTCTCGTTCCTACGTGCCTGTCTCCTCGCCGGCGACGAGCGCGAGCAGGCTCTCGTGTTCCTCGCCGCAGGCAGGGCAGCCCTCGAGGTGGCCGCGCATGCCGGGAACGGCCGCGTCCGCGTCGGTGCCGGAGACCTCGAGCTCGACGTAGCGGTCGAGCTCGGCGAAGCACTCCTCGCAGGTGAGCTCCGGGCCGCTCGCGCCCAGAAGGCGACGGAGCCTCTCATCCATGTCGCTTCCCCCCTTCGGGCAGGTCGATTGCGAGCCCTCGGGCGGCGAGGTGCGCACGGAGCTTCTGCCGGGCGTCGTGCAGGGTCTTGTAGAGGGCGCCCCGCGTCGAGCCGAGCCGCTCGGCGAGGACGTCGATCGGGACGCCGTTCAGCGCGATCGCGACGAGCACGCGCCGCTGGTGGGGGGTGAGCACGCTCTCGGTCGCCTCCCTGATCTCGCGCAGGAGCTCGCTCTGCTCGGCGTCGTCCTCGGGCGACGAGCCCCGGTCGGCGAAGAGCGACCAGCTCTCCGGCTCGAGCGGGATCTCGCGCCCCTGCCAGGAGCGCTTCCGCAGCTTCACGGCCGCCTCGAGGAGGGCGAACTTGTACGCCCAGGTGCTGAAGCGGGAGCGGCCCTCGAAGTCCTCGAGGCGGGCGAGCACCGAGACGAGCGCGTCGTCGGCCGCCTCGAGCGCGATGTCGTCCAGCTCGTTCCCGCGCAGGTGCGGGAGGGTCGGGCGGCGGCGGCCGACCTCGAAGCGTGCGGCGCGGAGGAGCAATGCGTGCAGGCGCGCGATCGCATCGTCGCGGGCGGCGCCCTGGTCGCCGAGCGCCTCGATCCAGGCGCGCGACTCGAGGTCGAGAGACACCGCGGGTGCCACGGGCGCGACGGTAGCAGGGGCGGGCGTCCTCATCGTGGCCGCTCCTCGTCGAGCGGAGCGAGGATGCGGGCGGCGAGCTCAGGCGCACACCCACGCTCGACGAGCTCGACGACCGCATGGAGATCCATGCGTAGGTCGCTGGCGAGCGCCACGGCGAGCGGGGCCTCGAAGCCGGCATCCGTGAGCTGCCGGCGCCGCCAGGCCACGACGGCGCGTGCCTCCGGCTGCCCGCTGCGGGTGCTCGTGCCCATACCAGGTAGGTGTCGGCCGCGCGCTCGTTCTTACCTCACGCGGCGAGCGCGAACGAGCTCGGGAAGAGGCCCTCCACGACGCGATCGCGGCCGCCCGGGTCGGAGGTCGCGCTGACGCTCTCGTAGCCGAGCGAGCGCAGCTTGCGGGCGAGCGCGGCCGCCTGACCGGCGCCGCATTCGAGCACCAGCCGCCCGTCGGGTGCGAGCAGGTCGCGCGCCTCGGCCGCGATCCGCGCGCCGAGCCGCTCGCCCACGAGGGCGACGCGCGGCTCGTAGAGCGTCGTCTCGAGTTCGAGCCGGTCGAGCGCCTCGAACGGCAGGTAGGGCGGGTTCGAGACGACGAGGTCGAAGGGCCCGGTGAGCCCGGCAAGGAGGTCGCCCTGACGGAACCGCACGCGGTCGGCGAGACCGGTGCGAAGGGCGTTCTCGCGCGCGAGCGCGAGCGCGTCGGGCGAGACGTCGACTGCGGTGACCTGCGCGCCGGAATGCTCGCTCGCCATCGCGAGGGCGATCGCCCCCGAGCCCGTGCCGACGTCGAGCACCCGCGGCGCTGCGACGTCGCGCAGGTGCCTCAGGCAGCGGTCGACGACGACCTCCGTCCCGGGCCGCGGAATGAATGCCCGGCGGTCGGCCGCGAGCACGAGCCCCCGAAAGCTCACCTCTCCGAGGACGTACGCGAGCGGCTCGGGGGCGTCGGCTCGGTGCAAAGGCTCCCCTGCCATCCAGGCGTTGGTGTCGGGGCCTCCGCAGGTTCTTACGTAAGACCGGCCTGGCAAGCGACACGAACGGTCCGTGCATCCAACAGGAAGGAGCCTCACGTGACCGCCTCGACTCGACGCTCGCCCCGGCTCGCGCGGCTGGGGCTGCCGGCCCTGCTGGCCGCGCTCCTCGCCCTCGCCGTCTCCGGTGCGTCGACGGCGCAGGCCGACCGCGGGGTGAAGGCCCGCGGCAAGATCTCCCAGAGCGAGCTGGCCCTCCGCAACGACATGCGCAAGCTCTGGGAGGACCACGTCGTCTGGACGCGGCAGGTGATCGTCAGCTTCGCCGCCGGGCTTCCCGACCTCGACCCCGCTCTCCAGCGCCTCCTCGCCAACCAGGAGGACATCGGCGACGCGGTGGAGCCGTTCTACGGCGACGCGGCGGGCGACCGCCTGTCGGCGCTCCTGCGGGAGCACATCCTGATCGCCGCCGACGTGCTCGCCGCCGCGAAGGCCGGCGACGGTCCCGCGCTCGCCGCCGCGCAGGAGCGCTGGTACGCGAACGGCGACGACATCGCCGCCCTCCTCGCGGCCGCGAACCCGAAGAGCTGGCCGCTCGCGGAGATGCGGGCGATGATGCGCGAGCACCTCGACCTCACCACCGCCGAGGCCGTCGCGCGCCTCGCCGGCGACTGGGAGGCCGACATCGCGGCGTACGACGCCGTGCACGTCCAGGCGCTCGCGATGGCCGACATGCTCAGCACCGGCATCGTCAACCAGTTCCCGAAGCGGTTCCGGCGGTAAGACCGCGCTTGCTCCGCTTCACCAACGAGAAAGACCGTTCCTCGACCGCAAGCCAGGAGGTGCCGACCATGACAGCGAACTCTGAGCGAGGACGGCTCGGCGACGTCGCGTACCAGGCCTACCTGCTCCTGCGTGTGGGCTTCACCGCCGCGCCGATCCTCTTCGGACTGGACAAGTTCTTCAACTGGACGGTGGACTGGCCGGACTACCTCGCCTCGTGGGTGAACGACATCGCCCCGGGGAGCGGCCAGGACTTCATGTACTTCGTCGGGGCCGTCGAGATCGGGGCGGGGCTCCTCGTCGCGTTCGCCCCGCGGATCGGGGCCTACGTGGTGGCGGCCTGGCTCGGAGGGATCATCGTCAACCTCCTCACCGTCGAACCGCCCACCTACTACGACATCGCCCTGCGGGACTTCGGCCTGCTGCTGGCGGCGCTGACCCTCGGCCGGCTCGCGCAGGCGTTCCACGCCGTGCCGGCCGCCTCGGCGCCCGAGGCGCTCCGGCGGGCGGCCTGAGCCCCGGCGGCGGTAGGCTCCGGAGCATGTGCAGAAGCATCCACACGCTCTACAACTTCGAGCCGCCCTCGACCGAGGAGGACGTCCGCGCGGCCGCGCTCCAGTACGTGCGCAAGATCAGCGGCTTCACGAAGCCGTCCCGGGCAAACGAGGAGGCGTTCGCGCGTGCGGTCGACGCCGTCGCGGACGCCTCCACCCGCCTGCTGGACGAGCTCGTGACGACGGCGCCGCCAAGGGACCGCGAGGCCGAGGCGGCGAAGAAGCGCGCCCGCTGGCTCGAGCGCCAGGCCGTCTAGCCCCTCGCCCTAGATCCGCTCGGGCTCCGGCTCCGGCAAGTCCAGGTCCGGCTCCTCGGGCAGCGTGCCCGGCTCGGGGGGCGGCGCGCCGGGGTCCTCTCCCGGCATCGTGTCCGGCAGCTCCGGATCGGGACGCTCCGGAGCGGGATCGGGGTCGAGCGTCGTCATCGCGCCTCCCTTCGGGTCGCGGTCACCGTGACTTGCGGATCGCGTCGATGAGGTCCCACTTGCCCATCTTCGAGCGGCCGGGGATGTCCTTCTCCTTCGCGAGCTCGTAGAGCTGCTCCCGGTTGCGGTCCTCGAGAGCGTGCCCGGCCTTCCCGCCTCGCCCCCGGGCCCGCGCCGCCTGCTGGCCGAGCCCGCGGCGCGTGCTCTTCGGCAGGTTGGCGATCGTGCGCTTGCGCTTCGCGGCCCGCTGGGCGTTCTTCACGTTCTCCCTGGCCGCCTCGACCTGCTTCCTCGTCGCCATGCTCCTCACCTCCTGAGCCTGGTTCAGTCGGGATCCACTACCGCCGCGCTTCCGCCGCCGCGCCGCTCGGGCTCCGCGGCGGCCAGCATCCGGCCGCCGTCCAGGAACTCGATCCCGGTCGCGGCGCCGATCTCACCCGTCGGCGCGAGGACGTGCCCGTAGGTGGACGCCAGCTCCTGGCCCACCGGCGAGCTGATGAAGGCGGCCTCGGCGAGCGTGGAGGCCGTGTTGCGCTGGGTCGCGCGCGGCGCCGCGATCGCCTCGGGAAGCGTCGCGCCGAGGTCGAGGCGGTCGACGAGCAGCTGGAGGACGGTCGTGATGATCGTCGAGCCGCCCGGCGAGCCGAGCGCGAGGAACGGCTGCCCGTCGTCGAGGACGATCGTCGGGCTCATCGAGCTGCGCGGCCGCTTGCCGCCCTCGACCCGGTTGGGGTGGGTGAGCGAGTCGAAGTTGAAGTCGGTCAGCTCGTTGTTCAGCAGGAACCCCCACCCGGGGACGACGATCCCGTTGCCGCCGGTCGACTCGATCGTGAACGTGTAGGAGACGACGTTCCCCCACCGGTCGGCCACGGTCAGGTGCGTCGTCGTCTCGGACTGGACCGCCGTGACGGAGGCCTCTCCCGCCGTGTCGTACGGGTAGGGGTCGCCCGGCGCCACGGGGCTCGTCGCCGCCTGCGTCGGGTCGATGAGGGCGCGGCGCTCGGCAGCGAAGCCGTCCGAGAGGAGGCCGGCGAGCGGCACGTCGAAGTAGTCGGAGTCGGCGAGGTAGGCGTTCCGGTCAGCGAACGAGAAGCGCGACGCCTCCAGGTAGAGGTGGAAGGCCCGCGCGCGGTCGGCCGCGCTCAGCGAGAAGCCTTCGAGGATGTTGAGGGCCTCGCCGACGGTCGAGCCGCCGCTCGAGGGCGGCCCCATGCCGTAGACGTCGAGCCCGCGGTAGCCGACCCTGGTGGGCTCGCGCTCGGGCGCCTCGTAGCGCTTCACGTCGCGCATCGTCATGACGCCCGGCCGCCAGACGTGGTTCGCGTCCGCGGCGACGGGCGGGTTCCTCACGGCGCGGACCATCGCCGCCGCCAGCGCGCCGCGGTAGAAGCCCTTCGCGCCCTTCAGGGCGAGGCGCTGGTAGGAGCGCGCGAGATCCGGGTTCCGGAGCACGGTGCCGACGTCGCGCGGTGTGCCGTCCGGATCGAGGTAGATCTCCGCGGTCGAGGGGACGTCGTCGAAGAAGTCGACGTTCGCGAGCGTCTGGTCGAAGAAGGTCTGGTCGACGACGAAGCCCTCACGGGCGACCTCGATCGCAGGCTGGAGCGCCTCCCCCAGCTCCATGGTGCCGAAGCGCCTCAGCGCCTCGGCCCACGTCTCCACCGTTCCCGGCACGCCGGCCGAGAGCCCGCTGAAGCGCGCCTCGCTGAAGGGCAGCGGCGCGCCGCCCTCCCAGAAGGAGTCGGGCCGCATCGCCTGCGGGGCCGTCTCGCGGCCGTCGATGGTCGTCACCGTTCCGTCGGCGGTGCGGACGACCATGAAGCCGCCGCCGCCGATGCCGCACGAGAAGGGCTCGGTGACGCCGAGCACGGCGGCGGCCACGACGGCGGCGTCGACGGCGTTCGCGCCGCCGCGCAGCGCCTCGACGGCGGCCTCGGTGGCGAGGACGTCGACGGTCGCGGCGCCGCCGCCGGTGCCGACCGCGGTCGGGACCTTCGTGGACTGAGCCGGCGTGACAGGGGCTGCGACCACGACGGCAAGAACGAGAAGCGCGAGAAGCGCCAGGAGCCGGAACCGATGCATGACGACCTCCCCCTCGAAAAGCGACTGGTGAGCCGGTCCTACCCAAGCTACGCCAGAGCTAACGGCTCGCTCCAGCTACGCTCCGCGTCGTGGCCGAGGAGGAGCGTGGACGCTCGAAGGAGGAGCTCGACCAGGAATGGGGCGAGCTCGTCGAGGAGCACCGCCTCGCCATGCCCGGAGTGCAGGTCCTCTTCGGGTTCCTGCTCATCCTCCCGTTCCAGAACCGCTTCCAGGACCTCACGACCGACCAGGAGTACGTCTACTTCTCCGCCCTCCTCTGCGCCGTCGTCGCGACCGTGCTCCTCATCACCCCGACCGCGACGCACCGCATCCGCTGGCGCCAGCAGGACAAGGAGGCGCTCCTTCTGCTCGCGACGCGCTCGGCCATCGCGGCGACGGTGTTCATGGCCGCGTCCATCACCGCGTCCGTGTACCTGATCACGGACTACCTCTTCGGCGAGCCCGCAACGGCGATCGTGGCGGCAATCGTTGCCGCGCTCTTCGCGGGCTTCTGGTACGTGCTGCCCCTCGCGCGGCGCCTCCGCGACAGCCGTTAGGGCGCCGCGAGCTCCTCGCGAACCAGGGCCAGAGCCGACGCGAGCCGCTCGCGGTTCGCCGGCTCGTTCAGCCAGCCGCTCGCGCCCGAGGGATGGGGCAGCGGGACGGCGACGGCGTCGCCGAGCCGGTAGCGCGCGCCGATGCACTCGGTGAGGCGCGTGAGGCCGAGGAGCCGGCGCGCCGCCAGGCCGCCGACGACGAGGACGAGCCGCGGCTGCACGAGCTGCAGGTCCCAGTCGAGCCAGAAGCGGCAAAGCGCGATCTCGCCCGGCGTCGCCGGGCGGTCGCCGCGGCCGGAGGGATGGCGCCCCGGGTAGCAGCGCGTGATCGAGACGCAGTAGAACGCCGCGTAGAAGGCCGCCTCGTCGAGCTCGAGCCAGCGCCGGAGCGTCGCGCCGGCCCTGCCGCGCCACGGCCGCCGCTCGATGCCCTCGACGATCCCCGGCGCCTGGCCGACGATCATCGCCCGCTGGCCGGGGCGGCCCTCGAGCACCGGCAGCGACTCGAGCGGGAAGCCGGCCTCGGCACACGCGCGACAGACCCGGTTGTCGCGCTGGAGCGAGGCGAGCGAGCGGTAGGAGGATCGGCGGCGCGTCACGGGGACGGAGGTGCTCCCTCCGCCCCCGATTCTCGACCCCCGCGCCGGCGCGCGGCTACTTGCGCCGGTCGACGGCGCGCTGGAGCTGCTGCTTGTTCATCTTCGAGCGGCCCGAGATGTTCATCCTCTTGGCCTCGTTGTACAGCTGCTCCTTCGTGCGGCCCTTCGGCCGGTTCGTGCCCGAGCGCTGACCGCCGCGCCGGCTCGAGGACATGTCGCGTGTCGAGGTGCGGGAGCGCGTGCGCGACTCG
>JAICGP010000083.1 GCA_025923055.1 Thermoleophilia bacterium | reverse complement strand
GGCGCCGACGCCGTCTCGATCGGGACGGCCGCGCTGATCGCGATGGGCGACAACAGCCCCGAGCTCGAGGAGGAGTACGCCAAGATCGGAAGCTCGGCGGGCTACTACGACGACTGGCAAGCCGGCCGCGATCCCGCCGGCATCTCCACCCAGGAGGACGACCTCGCCGCCCGCTTTGACCCGGTCCTCGGGGGGCGGCGGATCGCCAACTACCTCCGGGTGCTGACGCTCGAGACGCAGACGCTCGCCCGCGCCTGCGGGAAGTCTCACGTCCACAACCTGGAGCCCGAGGACCTCGTCGCCCTCACCGTGGAGGCGGCCGCCATGGCGCGCGTCCCGCTGGCGGGCACCGACTGGATTCCCGGCGCGCAGGAGAGCTGATGGTGCTCTTCGACAACCCGGCGTCCGGCAACTGCTACAAGGTGCGCCTGCTGCTCGCGCAGCTCGGCCTCGACTACGAGCGGCGCGAGCTCGACGTCGTCGACCGCTCGAACCGCAAGGAGGTCCTCGGCGACCTCAATCCGGGGCTTCGGGTGCCGACGCTCGTCCTGGACGACGGCCGCGCGCTCGGCGAGTCCGGGGCCATCCTCTGGTTCTTCGGCGAGGGCACCGCCTACGTCCCGGACGACCCGTTCGACCGCGCGAAGGTGCTCCAGTGGATGTTCTTCGAGCAGTACAGCCACGAGCCGTACGTCGCCGTGCCGCGGTTCTGGCTGACGAAGGGAATCGAGGTCGACCAGGAGACCCTCGCCGAGCGTCAGCGGGTCGGCTACCTGGCTCTCGACGGCGTGGAAGGCCACCTGGCCGACCACGAGTACCTCGTCGGCGAACGCTACTCGATCGCCGACATCGCGCTCTACGCCTACACCCACGTCGCTGACGAGGGCGGCTTCGACCTGGGCCGCTACCCCGCGATCCGCGCCTGGCTCGAGCGCGTCGCCGCCCAGCCCGGCCACGTGCCGATCGACGCGTAGCCGCCTATCCTGGTTTCGTGGCGACCCTCCAGTCGAAGCGCTTCGACGAGCCCGACGAGCTGATCACGCTTCCGCTGCTCACGTCGCACGTCGTCATCCTCGGCGAGGTTTACCTCGCCCGCAGCACGCACGAGCCGGGCTGGCGGTGGTCCGAGCACGTGAAGCCGGTCGTGGGGACGCCGAGCTGCCAGCACCACCACACGGGCGTCGTCATCTCCGGCCAGATGGAGGTCGTGACCGACGCCGGCGCTCGACGCCGGTTCGGTGCCGGGGAGGCGCTCGAGGTCCCACCCGGGCACGACGCCTGGGTGGTCGGGGACGAACCGATGGTGACGATCGAGTTCACCGGCGTCCGCGGGTGGGCCAAGCCCGCGGAGGCGGGCGAGCGCGTGGTGGCGACGCTCCTGCTCACCGACATCGTCGAGTCGACCGCGGTGGCCGCCGAGCTGGGAGACGCCGCCTGGAAGGAACGGCTGGCTCGGCACGGCGACCGGGTCCGCCTCCAGCTGGACCGCTTTCGCGGCTTCGAGGTGACGACCACGGGCGACGGCTTCCTCGCCATGTTCGACGGCGCCGCCCGGGCCGTCCGCTGCGCCGCCGCCGTCCGCGACGCCGCGCGCGAAGACGGGCTGCGGATCCGCGCAGGCGTCCACGCGGGCGAAGTCGAGCGTCACGCCGACAACATCCGCGGCGTCGCGGTGCACGCGGTTGCCCGCATCGCGGCGCTCGCGGAGCCGGGCGAGGTGCTCGTCTCCGCGTCGGCGGCGAGCCTCCTCGAAGGGTCGGACCTCGCCCTCGAAGACGCCGGCGAGCACGAGCTCAAGGGGTTGCCCGGGCGCCGGCGCCTCCACAGGCTCGGCGGGTAGGCGGGCCGGGGTTGACACGGCGGAGCGGACGCAGTACGAATGCTTTGATCAAAGGTCAAGGATTGTCCGACCAGGCCGTCACCCCGCTCGAGGTCTCGTCCGTGGAGGACGCGGTCTACCGCGCGCTCCGCTCCGAGATCGGCCGCCTCGAGATGGCGCCGGGCCAGCGTCTCCGCCTCGAGGAGCTCGCCGGCCGCTTCCAGGTCAGCCTCACGCCCGTCCGCCACGCGCTCCGCCGGCTCGAGAGCGAGGGGCTCGTCGAGAGCCTGCCCCGACGCGGCTCGAGCGTCGCTCCGCTCAGCGTGGAGGAGCTCGAGGAGATCCAGGCGCTCCGGCTCGGGCTCGAGACCTTCCTCGCCCGCCACGGCGCGGAAGCGTGCACGGCCGAGGCGCTCGCCGAGATGGGCGCGGCCCGCCGGGAGATGGAGCACGCCTTCCGGGCCGGCGACCTCGACGCCTACCTGTCGTCGTTCTGGTCGCTGCGCGACGCGTGCTACCGCTGCGCCGGGCGCCCGCGGCTCCTGAGGACGCTCGAGGACCAGCGCATCAGGGTTGAGCGCTACGTGCTCTACCTCTGTCGCGACCCGGAGGCGTTCGCCGACTTGCGGCGCGGCCCCGACACCCTGCTCGAGGCCTGCCGCGCCCGCGACGGCGAGGCCGCCGAGGCGGCTACGCGCGACGCGCTCGCCTGGGTGCTCGCCGAGCTGCAGCGCATGCTCGGCGACTCGGAGGCGGTTCCCGTGGAGAGCGCCTGAATGTCGTTCCTGCTCCCCTGCCCCAACTGCGGCCCGCGCCCGGTGGACGAGTTCTCGTGCGCGGGCGAGGTGACCGTTCGGCCCCAGGGGGCGCCGAGCCTGCGCGAGCTCACCTCGTACCTCTACTTCAAGCGCAACGTCGCCGGCGTGCAGCGGGAGTGGTGGTGCCACCGGCTCGGCTGCGAGGCGTGGTTCACCGCCGAGCGCGACACGCGCACGAACGAGGTGCTCTCCATCGACGTGCCCGAGCCGGCGGGCCCGGCCGCCCCCGACGCTCCTCCCCTCCCTGACACGCCCGCGGTATGAGGCTCCCGCCACAGCCGGACGAGCGGATCGACCGCGAGGCGGCCATCCCGTTCACGTTCCACGGGAGCCGCGTCACCGGCTTCGCGGGCGACACGATCGCCTCGGCGCTCTTCGGCGAGGGCCAGCGCGTCTACTCGCGGAGCTTCAAGTACCACCGCGCCCGCGGGCTCCTCTGCTGCTCGGGGAACTGTCCGAACTGCATGATGCGCGTGGACGGCGTCCCCAACGTGCGCACCTGCGTGACGCCGCTCCACGAGGGCGCGAAGGTCGAGGCGCAGAATTTCTGGGGCTCGCTCGACCACGACCTCCTGACGCTCACCGACAAGGTCGGCGGGCCGTTCACGCCGGTCGGCTTCTACTACCGGACGATGATCCGGCCGCGGCGCGCGTGGCCGCTCTACGAGCGCTTCCTGCGCAGCGTCGCCGGCCTCGGCAAGGTGGAGAAGCACGGGGGGCGCACGCGACGCTACGACGTCGAGCACCGGCGCGCCGACGTCCTCGTCGTCGGCGCGAGCGAGGCGGGCGTCGAGAGCGCCCGGGAGGCGGCAGGCCGCGAGGGGCGTGTCGTGCTCGTCGACAACGGGCTCGACCCGCTGCCCGACCTCGAGGGCGTGGAGGCCGTGCGCGGCACGGCGATCGGCGTCTACGAGGGAGGGCTCGTCCCGGTCGACGCCGGGACCGTTCTCCACCGCTACCGCGCCGGCCGCGTGGTCGTCGCCGCAGGCGCGATCGAGCAGCCGCTCCTCTTCCCGGGCAACGACCTCGTCGGCGTCGTCCTCCCCGAAGCGGTGCGGCGGCTCGTCGGACGCTGGTCGCTCCGGCCGGGCGCGCGGGCGGTCGTCGTCTCGGCCGACCAGCGCGGCCTGGAGACGGTGAGCCTGCTCGAGCAGGCGGGCACCGAGGTCGCCGAGGCCGTCGACCTGCGCACGACGCGCGTGCGCGAGATCGCAGCTCGCGGCCGCGGCGGCCGCGTCGCCTCCGTGGAGCTCGACGGGAAGAAGCTCGACTGCGACCTGCTCGTCATGTCCGGCGGCCGCCAGCCCGCCTACGCGCTCCTCGCCCACGCCGGCGCGAGCGTCGAGTACGACCCCGGCCGCGGCATCTTCTTGACGTCCGCGATTCCTCAGGGCGTCGATGCGGTCGGAGCGGCCGCAGGGGACGGGGTCGCGGCCGCGGCGCCTTCGGCGACGTACAACGGTGCATCCGGGAAGGGGAAGTGCTTCGTCTGCATCTGCGAGGACGTCACCGACAAGGACGTCAAGCGGGCGATCGCCGAGGGCTTCGACTCGATCGAGCTCGCCAAGCGCTACACGACCGTGACCATGGGCCCCTGCCAGGGGAAGCTCTGCCACCTGCCGTCCATCCGCCTCTACGCGCGCGAGAACGAGACCGACGAGGCGTCCATCGGGACGACGACGGCCCGGCCGCCCTGGCAGCCGGTCGAGCTCGGGCTGCTCGCCGGCCGGCCCCACGAGCCGGCGCAGCGCACCTCGATCCACCACCGCCACAAGGAGCTCGGCGCGAAGATGATGTGGACGGGCACCTGGCGGCGGCCGCACTCCTACGGCGATCCGAGCGGCGAGGCGAAGAACGTGCACGACGCGCTCGGCGTCATCGACGTCTCCACGCTCGGGAAGCTCGTCGTCCGGGGACCGGACGCGGCCGCCTTCCTCGAGCGGCTCTATCCGAACCGGTTCGGCGACATGAAGACGGGGCGGATCCGCTACGGCGTGCTGGGGAGCGACGCCGGGCGGATCATGGACGACGGGACGATCGCGCGGCTTGCCGAGGAGGACTACTACGTGACGACGACCTCCACCGGAGCGGGCGCGGTGCTCGAGTGGTTCGAGTGGTGGAACGCGGTGTGGGGTCTCGACGTCGGGATCGCGAACGTGACGGGCGCGCTCGCCGCCGTGAACGTCGCCGGGCCGCACGCGCGTGAGCTGATGAGCAGGCTCACCGACCTCGACGTCTCGAACGACGCCTTCACGTACCTGGACGCGAAGCACGCTCACGTCGCCGGCGTCCCGAGCCTCGTCCTCCGCATCGGCTTCGTGGGCGAGCTCGGGTACGAGATCCACTTCCCCAGCCCCTACGGCGAGCACGTCTGGAACTCGATCCTCGAGCGCGGCGCCGACCTCGGCGCGCTCCCGTTCGGGCTCGAGCCGCAGCGCATCCTGCGCCTCGAGAAGATGCACATCCTCGTCGGCCAGGACACGGACTCGGAGTCGAACGTCTTCGAGGCCTCGATGCCGTGGATCGCGAAGATGGACAAGGACGACTTCGTCGGCAAGTGGTCGCTCGAGCGCGTGCAGGAGCGCGGCTTCCGCGAGCAGCTCGTCGGCTTCGAGATGGCGAACGGCGTCGTCCCGCCGGAGGGCGGCCAGATCGTCGTCGACGGCCGCCCCGGCGGGCGGGTGACGAGCTCCCGCTGGAGCCAGCACCTCGGGAAGGCGATCGGCATGGGCTGGGTCCCGCCCGAGCTGGCCGAGGACGGCGCCGAGATCGCCATCAAGGTGGACGGCTCCGTCGAGCGGGCGCACGTGCGCCTGCGGCCCTTCTTCGACCCGGACGGCGAGCACCTCCGCACGTGACCCACCTCGACTTCCTCAGCCCCGACCTGGCCGCCCCCGAGGCGGCCTGGCGGTCGCCGCTCGAGCGTGCGCTCGCCCACGCTCCGTCCGGGATCGAGGACGTCTCGCGCACCGGCGTCCTCGAGGTGCGAGGAGACGCGGACGGCCTCGACGCCGAGGGCACGGAGGTCGTGAGGCTGTCCGACGACCGGGCGCTCGTGCTCTGCGACTGGGAGCGGGTCGCGGAGCTGCGCGCCCGGCTGGGCGACCGGGGGACGCTCGACGTGTCGGCCGGCTGGGCGGGAATCCGCCTGCGCGGGGAGACCCTGCTGCGGCGCCTCACGGACCTCGACCTCGACGCGCTTCCGGCGGTCGGGCCCGTCGCCCACGTGCAGGCGCTCGTCCTCCGCGACGAGGACGACGCGTTCCGCGTCTTCTTCGCCCAGGAGTACGGGGACTACCTGGCGGAGGTCGTGCTCGACGCCGCAGCGGGGGTCGACGCGCCGTGAAGGACGTCTTCCGCGTCCGCCGCATGTGGCGCCCGCGCGGCGAGCTGAGGGATCGCTACGACGTCGTCATCGTGGGCGGCGGCTCGCACGGGCTCGCGACCGCGTACTACCTGGCGAAGAACCACGGCATCACCGACGTGGCGATCCTCGAGAAGAGCTACATCGGCTCCGGGGCAGCCGGACGCAACACGACGATCATCCGCGCCAACTACCGGACGCCTGAGGGAGCCGAGTTCTACAGGCAGAGCGTGAAGCTCTACGAGGGCCTCGGCGCCGACCTCGACTTCAACCTCCTCTTCTCCCAGCAGGGGCACCTGACGCTGGCGCACTCCGACCGCGGGCTCATCACGGCCACGGAGCGCGCCGAGGTGAACCAGCTGCTCGGGATCGACTCGCGCGTCGTCGGGCCGGAGGAGATCGCGCGGCTCTGCCCGGAGATGGACCTGTCGCAGGACGTCACCTGGCCCGTCATGGGGGCGCTCTACCACCCACCCGGCGGGATCATCCGCCACGACGCGGTCGTCTGGGGCTACGCGCGCGGCGCCGACCGGCACGGCGTCGAGATCCACCCGTACACCGAGGTGACCGGCATCGAGCGCTCGAACGGACGTGTCACCGGCGTGCAGACGACCCGGGGTCCGGTGCGGACGGACATGGTGGTGAGCGCGACGGCCGGCTGGTCGACCCTCGTCGCCGACCTCGCCGGCGTCCCGCTGCCGATCACGACGCACATCCTCCAGGCCTTCGTGACGGAGCCCGTCAAGCCGTTCCTCGACGTGATCGTCGTCTCCTCGCAGATGCACGTCTACATCTCGCAGACCGACCGCGGCGAGTTCCTGATCGGCGCCGAGATCGAGCCGTACACGACGTACAGCTCGAAGGGCACCTTCTCGTTCCTCGAGTACTCGGCGCGGCACACGCTCGAGCTCTTCCCGCAGCTCGAGCGGGTCAAGGTGCTGCGCCAGTGGACGGGTCTCTGCGACCTCTCGCCGGACTACAGCCCCATCCTCGGGAAGACGGAGCTCGACGGCTTCCTCGTCTCCACGGGCTGGGGCACCTACGGGTTCAAGGCGGCTCCGATCGTCGGGACGACGCTTGCGGAGCTCGTCGCGACGGGCGAGACTCCCCGACTGATCGCGCCGTTCGCGCTCGAGCGGTTCTACACGGACACCCTCGTCTCGGAGCTGGCCGCGGCGGCCGTCTCCCACTGACCCCGACCCAAGGAGGGACATGGCGACCCAGATGCCGAGCAGCCTCGAGATCGCGCAGGAGGCCGCCCTCCGCCCGATCGCCGAGATCGCCGAGGAGCTGGGCCTCGAGCCGGAGGAGTACGACCTCTACGGGAGGTACAAGGCGAAGGTCGACCTCTCGGTCGTCGAGCGGCTGGCCGACCGGCCGGACGGCAAGCTCGTCTGCGTCACCGCGATCACGCCGACGAAGGCGGGCGAGGGCAAGACCACGACGTCCGTCTCGCTCACCCAGGGCCTCGGCCACGTCGGCCGCAAGGTCGCCCTGTGCCTGCGCGAGGCCTCGCTCGGGCCGGTCTTCGGCATCAAGGGCGGCGCCGCGGGCGGCGGCTACGCGCAGGTCGTCCCCATGGAGGACCTGAACCTCCACTTCACCGGCGACATCCACGCGATCGGCGCGGCCAACAACCTCCTGGCGGCGATGCTCGAGGCGCACCTCCTGCACGGGAACGCGCTCGGAATCGACCCGCTGAGCGTCGGCTGGCGCCGCTGCGTCGACATCAACGACCGGTCGCTCCGCCAGATCGTGGTCGGGCTCGGCGGCCGCACGAACGGCTACCCGCGCGAGACGGGCTTCGACATCACGGCTGCCTCCGAGGTGATGGCCATCCTCGCGGTCGCCCGGGACCTCCACGACCTGCGCCGGCGCCTGGGCGCGATCACCGTCGGCTACACGTGGGAGGGAGAGCCGGTCACGGCCGAGCAGCTGCAGGCCGCCGGCGCGATGACGGTGCTCCTCAAGGACGCGATCAAGCCGAACCTCGTGCAGACGCTCGAAGGGCAGGCGGCGTTCGTCCACTGCGGCCCGTTCGCCAACATCGCGCACGGCAACAACTCGCTCGTCGCCGACCTCGTGGCGCTGAAGCTCGGCGACTACGTCGTGACCGAGAGCGGCTTCGGCTCCGACATGGGGATGGAGAAGTTCCTCGACATCGTCTGCCGGATCGGCGGCCTGCGCCCGAGCGCCGTGTGCCTGGTGGCGACGGTGCGGGCGCTCGAGCACCACGGCGGCGAGCCGGACGGCGGGCTCGCGGCGATCGAGCGCGGCGCGGAGAACCTCCGGCGGCACATCGGCATCGTGCGCGAGTTCGGCCTGAACGCCGTCGTCGCGGTCAACCGCTTCCCCGGCGACACCGACGAGGAGCTCGAGGCGGTGCGCAAGCTCGCGCTCGAGTTCGGCGCGCACGCCGCCGAGGTGAACGAGGCGTTCGAGCGCGGCGGCGAGGGCGCGGCGGAGCTCGCCGAGGCGGTCGCCGACGCCGCGGAGCGGAGCGACGAGTTCGAGTTCGCCTACCCGCTCGACGCGCCGATCGCCGAGAAGATCGAGGCGGTCTGCAAGCGCGTCTACGGCGCCGACGGCGTCGCGTTCCTGCCGGCCGCGGAGGAGAAGCTCCGGACGTTCGCCGAGCAGGGCTACGACGGGCTGCCGGTCTGCATGGCGAAGACGCATCTCTCGCTCTCGCACGACCCCGGTCTCCTCAACGCGCCGACGGGCTTCACCGTGACGGTCCGCGACATCCGCGCCTACACCGGCGCCGGCTGGCTCGTGCCGCTGCTCGGCGACATGCAGACGATGCCGGGGCTCGGGGTGAAGCCGGCCGCCTTCGACGTCGACGTCGACGAGAGCGGCCGCACCGTCGGGCTCTTCTAGCCCGTCGGGCCACGGCACGACCCGGTCGAGCCGTGGCTCGTCGTCGGCGCGGCCATGGTCGTCGCCGGCGCGGCACTCGTGGGCGCGACACGATGATTCGCGACCTCGATTAGACTGCCGCGCGCCGAGCCGAGGGAGGAGTGCGCTGGGGGAACCGCGCGGCATCGGACGGATCGGGCAGGTGGAAGGGGCAGGCGCGTGACGCGAATGCCGCGCAGCCGCAGTCCTCCGGGCTGTCCCGACCACGGGACTCAACTGTTCGCTTGGGAGGTGCAAAGGCAGGATGAGACAATCGCTACGCGTACTCGCGGCGACAATCGTCGCCTTGGGAGTCGTCGCCGGCGTCGCAGGTGCACAGGCGCCCGGGGACCAGAGCAAGAAGATGGACGAGATCTTCACGTCGCCCAACCAGGCGACCAACTCGGACCTCGCCTTCTGGGGCAGCCACGCCTTCGTCGGCTACTACACCGGCGGTGCCGGGTTCCCGCCCGGCACGGGGCCGCGCGGCGGCGTGCGGATCTTCGACATCTCCAACCCCGCCGCCCCGCGGCTGGTGAGGGACTTCGCCTGTGACGGAGCCCAGAACGACCCGATCCTGTGGGACCGCAACGGCAACGGGGTCGCCGACCTGATGCTCCTGGCCGTGGACACCACGATGGCCAGCCCCGAGTGTGGCGCGGCGCGGGTGCCTGGCGGCACCCCGACCGGCTGGGAGGGCGTCCGGGTCTTCACGATGAGCGACGACCCGGCGAATCCCTTCACGACCATCCAGCAGGTCAAGTCCGTGTACACGGACTGCGGCGCACATACGATCACGCTCTGGCCCGAGGAGCCGGGCAGGCTCCTCGCCTACGTGTCGTCGTACCCGCTGGGCGCGGGGCCGACGTGCGGGGACACCGAGTACCTGAACACGGCCAACCCGTACGACGAGGATCCGGGCAGCCCCGCCAATCCGCTACATGGGGTCATCCAGATCGTCGAGGTGCCGCTCGCCAACCCGGCCGCGGCCCAGGAGCTGGACGTGCAGCCGGCGATCAGCTACCCGGGCGACCCGGACGGGAGACAGGAGTGGTGTGAGAAGGGTCTCTGCTCGCCCGCCTTCGAGCCGGCGGCAGTGGCTTGCCACGACATCGTCGTCCACGTCGAGCATCGCCTCGCCGGGGCGGCGTGCGCCGAGCAGGCACAGGTGTGGGAGATCGGCGCGAACGGGATCCCGGACACGCAGAGCCCGATCTCGATCGTGGACGACGAGGTCAGCTCGGGCGGTACCGGGAACATCCCCGGGGCGGTCGACTTCTTCCACTCCGCGATGTTCAACAACGACGGGACGGTGCTGAACACGGTGGACGAGTCCTTCGGGAGCGGCTGTCCGACGATGACGAACTACCAGCCGCGGCCGTGGAACCCCGCCGGAGGAACGCACAAGACCGGCCGGATGTTCTTCTCCGACACGGAGACCGGCGAGTTCTTCAGCGAGTTCCACGTCGGAGACGTGCGGCCCAACCCGGCGGCGGGCGAGTACTGCTCGGCGCACATGGGCATGCAGGTCATCGGCATCAAGCGCGACCTGCTCGTGAACGCCTGGTACACGGGCGGCGCCGACGTGATCGACTTCACCAAGCCGACGCGGCTGAAGGAGATCGCGTACTACGACCCGGCGAGGAACTCGGGCACCTGGTCGGCGTACCCGTACACGGGCCCGATGTTCAAGACGGGGCCCGGGATCCCCGTCTACGCGTCGGACGGCGTCACCAACAACGCCCTCGCGCAGGGCATGGTGGTGTACCGGACGATCGTCGAGAAGCCCGGCGTGCCGATGCGGGTCGACCACCTCAACCCGCAGACGATGGACCACGAGTAACGGCGTCGAACACGCAGCGCGAAACGGGGCCTCCCTCAGGGGAGGCCCCCTCGTTCCTTCCCGGGGCCGGGCACGTCAGGCGGCCGTGGGCCCGGGCCCGTGACGTGCTGCATTTGAGCCGGATGGCCAATAGTGGAGAATCGCGGCGTGGCGTTCGCAGACCTGCCCTTCGAGGAGCTCCTCGACTCGATCGCGGCGGAGACTCCCGCGCCCGGCGGAGGGTCGTCGGCCGCGTTCGTGACCGAGATGGCCGCCTCGCTGGCGGCAATGGCCGCGCGCTTCGCCCGGAACCACTGGGAGGGCTGGGCGGGCGCGGTCGCCCAGGCCGAGACGCTGCGCCACCGCGCCGCTCCGCTCGCCGTCGAGGACGCGGTCGCCTACGAGAACGTCCTGACGGCGATGCGGATGCCGAAGGACCTCGAGCCGGAGGTGCGCAACACGCTGATCGGCGACACGCTCGCGCGCGCGGCGGACGCGCCCCTCGGCATCGCCGAGTGCGCGGCCGACGTCGCCGGGCTCGCCTGCGAGATC
>JAICGP010000082.1 GCA_025923055.1 Thermoleophilia bacterium | reverse complement strand
TCTACGAGAAGGTGCAGGCCGAGCAGGCCGCCTCCCAGCCCTCCGGTGACGGCGACACGAGCGACGAGGAGGTCGTCGAGGAAGCCGACTACGAGGTCATCGACGAGGAGGCGAAGCGGAGCTGATGGCCTCCGAGGAGCACGCCGGCACGGAGAAGGCCGACCGCGTCATCGCCGAGCTCGAGGAGCGCCTCGCGCTCCTCGAGCGGGAACGGGACGAGCACCTGGCCGACCTGAAGCGGGTCGCGGCCGACTTCGACAACTACCGCAAGCGGACGGCGCGCGACCAGGAGAGCCTGGTCGCGCGCGCCCACGAGCGCCTCGTCAAGGAGCTGCTGCCCGTGCTCGACGACCTCGAGCGCGCCCTCGAGGCGGCGGAGCGGCACGAGGAGGCGAAGCTCGAGGACGGCGTCCGGCTCGTCCACCGCGAGCTCCAGGGGGCGCTCGCGAAGGAGGGCCTCGAGGAGATCGCGACGGACGAGGGGTTCGACCCCCACGTCCACGAGGCGCTCCTCACGCAGCCGTCCGAGGAGGACGACGGCGCCATTCTCCAGGTGCTCCAGAAGGGCTACCGGCTCGGCGACCGCGTCCTGCGGCCGGCCAGGGTCGTCATCTCCCAGGGGGCGCCGGAGGCGTGAGGGACCTCTACGAGAGCCTCGGCGTCACGAAGACTGCGTCTGCGGACGAGATCAAGAAGGCCTACCGCAAGCTCGCCCGCCAGTACCACCCGGACCGGAATCCGGGCGACGAGGCTGCCGAGGAGCGCTTCAAGGAGGTCCAGGCCGCCTACGACGTGCTCTCGGATCCCGAGAAGCGTAAGCAGTACGACCAGGTCGGCCCCCGGATGTTCGGGGGCGGCCCCGGGGGCGGGGGAGGCTTCCAGTGGAGCGGTGACCTCGGCGACCTGGGCGACCTCTTCGGCGGCATCTTCGGCCGCATGGGGGGCGCGTCCTCGTCGCGCGGGCCCCGGTCGCGGGCCGAGAGGGGGGCGGACGTCGGCGTGGTCGTGAACCTTTCCTTTGAGGACTCGCTGGAAGGCGCCACGACGAAGATCCCGGTCGAGCTCGCCGCCTCCTGCCGGACGTGTGGCGGCTCCGGGGCCGAGCCGGGGACGACGCCCGTCATCTGCCCGGTGTGCCGGGGGCGCGGCGTGACGTCCGAGGACGAGGGCTTCTTCGCGTTCTCGCGGCCGTGCCCGCGCTGCGGCGGCAACGGCACCGTCGTCGAGAAGCCCTGCCGCACCTGCAGCGGAACGGGCCGCGAGCGCCGAACGAAGCGCTACACCGTCAAGATCCCGGCCGGGGTCCGGGACGGCACCCAGATCAGGCTCAAGGGGAAGGGCGAGCCGGGAGCAGGCGGCGGGCCGGCGGGCGACCTCGTCGTCACGACGCGGGTCGCTCCCTCGCCCGTCTTCCGGCGCAAGGGGGCCGACCTCGTGCTCGACGTCCCCGTCACCTATGCCGAGGCCGCCCTGGGCGCCGAGGTCGAGGTGCCGACGCCCGACGGCCGGATCTCGCTCAAGGTGCCGGCCGGCTCGCAGGAGGGCAAGCTCCTGCGGGTGCGGGGCAAGGGCGCGCCGAAGCTGAACGGCGGCGGCCGCGGCGACCTGCTCGCCCGCGTCCACGTCGACGTCCCGACGAAGCTGACGAAGGCCGAGCGGGAGGCGATCGAGGCGCTCCAGAAGGCGTCCACCCGCGACGTGCGCGACAAGCTGAGGAGCTGAGCCGTCGATGGAGGACCGCCCGCGCTACATGATCTCGATCGCCGCCGAGCTCGTCGGCATGCACCCGCAGACCCTGCGCGTCTACGAGGCGAAGGGGCTCGTGCGGCCGCGACGCACCCCCGGGAACACGCGCCTCTACTCCGACGCGGACCTGGACCGGCTCAGGCTCATCCAGCGCCTGACGGGCGAGCTGGGCCTCAACCTCGCAGGAGTCGAGACCGTGCTGCGGCTCGAGGACGAGCTCACCCGGCTGCGTAGGCGCGTGGACCGGCTGGAGCGCGAGATCCGGGAGGAGGTCGCCCGGGTGCACCGCCACTACCGGCGCGATCTCGTGCTCTACCGCGACCCGAGCCAGACGCTCCCCGACACGAAGCAGCGATGGACTTCAACCGGCTGACGATCAAGTCGCAGGAGGCGGTGGGTGCCGCGCAGGAGCTGGCGCGCCGCACGGGCAACCCGGAGATCTACCCGGAGCACCTGCTGCTCGCGCTCCTCGACCAGGAGCTCCCGCGGACGCTCGTCGAGCGCGCGGGCGGCTCCGTCGCCGACGTGCGCGCGCGGGCCGAGGCGGGGCTCTCGGCGAAGCCGTCCGTCCAGGGCGCCGCGGCGCAGCAGCCGCGCGTCTCGACCGCGTTCTCCGAGGCCCTCGACCGGGCCGAGGAGGAGATGCGCAGGCTCGAGGACGAGTTCGTCTCGACGGAGCACCTCCTCCTGGCGCTTGACGCCGTCGATCGCGATTCGCTCCTCGCGGCCCTGCAGGACGTGCGGGGCTCGCAGCGCGTCACGTCGCAGGACCCGGAGGGCTCCTACCAGGCCCTCGAGAAGTTCGGCCGCGACCTGACGGAGCTCGCCGAGGCGGGGAAGCTCGACCCGGTCATCGGCCGCGACGAGGAGATCCGCCGCGTCATCCAGGTCCTCTCACGCCGCACGAAGAACAACCCGGTGCTGATCGGCGACCCGGGAGTGGGGAAGACCGCGATCGCCGAGGGGCTCGCGCAGCGCATCGTCGCCGGGGACGTGCCGGAGGGGCTGAAGGGCAAGCGCGTGTGGGCGCTCGACATCGGCGCGCTCCTCGCCGGCTCGAAGTACCGCGGCGAGTTCGAGGAGCGCCTCAAGGCGGTGCTCACGGAGATCAAGGAGTCGGAGGGCGAGATCGTCCTCTTCATCGACGAGCTGCACACGATCGTGGGCGCCGGCGCCGCCGAGGGCGCCGTGGACGCTGCCAACATGCTGAAGCCCATGCTCGCGCGCGGGGAGCTCCGCGCCGTCGGCGCGACGACGCTCGACGAGTACCGGAAGCACGTCGAGAAGGACGCGGCGCTGGAGCGCCGCTTCCAGCCCGTCTTCGTCGGCGAGCCGTCCGTCGGTGACACGATCGCCATCCTCCGCGGGCTCAAGGAGCGCTACGAGGCGCACCACGGCGTTCGCATCCGCGACGCCGCGCTCGTCGCCGCGGCGGTGCTCTCGGACCGCTACATCTCCGACCGCTTCCTGCCCGACAAGGCGATCGACCTCGTCGACGAGGCCGCCTCCCGCCTCCGCATGGAGATCGACTCCTCGCCGCTCGAGCTCGACGAGGCCGAGCGCCGCGTCCGCCAGCTCGAGATCGAGCTCGCGGCGATGGGGAAGGAGACGACGGACGTGCGCGAGCCGGTCGAGCGCGAGCTCGCGGACGCGAAGGCGACGCGGGACGAGCTCGCCGCGCGCTGGGCGAAGGAGAAGGAGCAGCTCGACCGCGTCAAGGAGATCACCCAGCGGATCGACGACTTGCGGATGGAGGCGGAGCGCGCCGAGCGCTCCGGCGACCTGCAGCGCGTCGCCGAGATCCGCTACGGGGAGCTCCCGGCGCTCGAGGCCGAGCTCGCCGAGCGCGAGGAGCAGGAGTTCGAGCCGATGGTGAAGGAGGAGGTGGACGAGGACGACGTCGGCGCCGTGGTGGCGCGCTGGACGGGCATCCCCGTCGACCGCCTCCTGGAGGGCGAGACCGAGAAGCTCATCCACATGGAGGAGCGCCTCCACCGCCGCGTCGTCGGCCAGGACGAGGCCGTCTTGGCCGTGGCCAACGCCCTCCGGCGCGCGCGCACCGGCCTCCAGGACCCGAACCGCCCGATCGGCTCCTTCGTCTTCCTCGGGCCCACCGGGGTCGGGAAGACGGAGCTCGCCCGCGCCCTCGCCGAGTTCATGTTCGACGACGAGCGGGCCATGGTGCGGCTGGACATGTCCGAGTACCAGGAGCGGCACACGGTCGCCCGCCTCGTCGGCGCCCCGCCGGGCTACGTCGGCTTCGAGGAGGGCGGGCAGCTCACCGAGGCGGTGCGGAGGCGGCCGTACTCGGTCGTCCTCCTCGACGAGATCGAGAAGGCGCACGCCGAGGTGTTCGACGTCCTCCTCCAGATCCTCGACGACGGACGCCTCACCGACGGCCACGGCCGCACCGTCGACTTCCGCAACACGGTCGTCATCATGACCTCGAACCTGCGCTCGGTCGACGCGATGCGGGAGTTCTTCCGCCCCGAGTTCCTGAACCGGATCGACGAGGTGGTCGAGTTCCGGGCGCTTACGCGCGAGCAGCTCGGGGAGATCGTGGAGCTCCAGCTCGCCCGGCTCCGCGAGCGCCTGGCCGCCCGCGGCCTCGGCCTCGAGCTGACCGACGAGGCGAAGGAGCACGTCGCCGAGGCGGGGTGGGACCCGAGCTACGGCGCCCGCCCGCTCAAGCGCGCGCTCCAGCGGCTGGTCGAGAACCCGCTCGCGCTCAGGCTCCTGGAGGGCGATTTCGCGGAGGGCGACACCGTCCGCGTCGACGTCGAGAACGGCGAGCTCGTCTTCGCCAAGGCGCCGGCGGCCGAGCCGGCGGCGGCCTAGAGCGACGCCTAGGGCGCGTCCTCGAAGAACTCGGCCTTGCCGGTCTCCGGCGGGGCGCCGTAGATGAAGAGGACGACCTCCTCCTCGCCCGTGTTGCGGAGCTGGAGGATCGTCCCGCGCTCGACCACGACGACGCCGCCGCGCGCGACCTCGTGCCGCTCGGGCGGCTCGCCCAGGTCGACGGTCAGCGTGCCGTCGAGGACGACGAAGACCTCCTCCTGCCCCAGGTCTCGGTGCCGCCTGCCGCGCGTGCCGGGCGGGTAGCGCCAGAGATTGGCGCGCGAGTGCGAGAGCGCGTCGGAGAGCCTGGCGACGGAGCGCGGGTCGTCCTCGCCGCGCGGCTCGAACGCCAGCTCCTCCGGCCGGAAGATCGCGAAGCCCACATGCCGGAGCCTAGTCGCCGGCCGCGGAGCCCGCTCGTGTTCCACGCGCACGAGGAGGGGCCACGCCGCTTTTCCCTCGAGAACACACTCTGTTCAGCGTGGGACTTCGTGCGCGTGAAACACAAGGATTCCCTCGGCGTGCGACTTGCCGCTCGCGGGGGAAGCTGCCAGAGTCGAGGGCGTGCTCGGGGAGCTGCTCGCGTTCCTGGCTGTCTCGGCGCTCGTCATCGTCACGCCCGGACAGGACACGGCGCTCACGATCCGGAACACGCTCGCGGGCGGACGGCGGAGCGGCGTCGGCACCGCGCTCGGCGTGTCCGCCGGGCAGGCCGTCTGGACGCTCGCGGCGAGCGCGGGCGTCACGGCGCTGCTCGTCGCCTCCGAGCCGGCCTTCCTCGCGCTCAAGCTCGCGGGCGCCGCCTACCTCGTCTTCCTCGGCGCCCAGGCGCTCCTCTCGGCGCTGGGTCTCGGACCCCGGCACGCCGCCGGCACGGTACGCGGCATCGGGCGCCTCACGCCGCGGGCCGCCTTCCGGCAGGGTGTGGTTAGCAACCTGGGCAACCCGAAGATGGCGGTGTTCTTCACGAGCCTCCTACCGCAGTTCGCGCCGGAGGGCGGCGCCTCGTTCGCGGCGATGCTCGCTCTCGGGCTCGCGTTCTGCACGATGACACTGGCGTGGCTGACGGGGTACTCGCTCGCCGTCGACCGCGCCGGCGCCGTCCTCCGGAGGCCGGCCGTGCGGCGGGCGCTCGACGCACTGACCGGCGCCGTGCTCGTCGCGCTCGGCCTGCGCGTCGCGACGGAGCGCCGCTAGGACGGCGTCAGCCGCTTCTCGAGGCAGACGCTGCGCTCGTCGTCCGCGAACGGGCCGAAGCGCGGGATCGGCAGGTAGCCCGACGAGACGTAGAGGCGGATCGCCTCCGGCTGGCGGTCGCCCGTCTCCAGGCGCAGGAACGCGTAGCCGAGCGCCCGCGCTTCCTCCTCGAGCGCCCGGAGCAAGGCGCGCCCGACGCCGCGGCCGCGCGCCCCGGGCGCGACGTACATGCGCCGCAGCTCCGCCGTCGTCCCCTCGTAGCTGCAGATGCCCCCGCAGGCGACGGCCTCCCGGTCCTCCAGCACGACGAGGAAGGCGCCGTCCGGCGGCTCGAACGCGCCCGGCGCGGGCTCGGGCCCCGATCCCGCGACCCCGTCGTAGCGGACCAGGAGCTCGGCCTCCAGCGCCGCCGTCAGCGCCTCGACCGCCCCGGCGCCGTAGTTCTCCCGCCGGATCTCCACGGCCCCAGCCTAGAGTTCGACGCGTGTCGCCCCCCGAGCGTCCGCTGCGGCTCGGCGAGGTCCTCGCCGAGACGATCCGCATCTACGGCGAACGCCCGCTCGCCGCGTTCGGGCTCGGCGCCGTCGAGGCGGTCGCGTTCCTCGTCGCCGAGGCGCTGCCGGCGCTCGTCGGCGTCCTCGTCCTCGCGCTGGCCTTCACGGCGACCTACGGCGCGGCCGCCAGGCTCGTGTCGGGTGACTCCTTTGCGGAGGCGTGGGCGCAGGTCGGCCTCCGCGCGCCCGTGCTGCTCGTCCTCACGCTCGTCGTCGCCGTTCCCTTCGCCATCGCGGTCGGCTACCTCTTCCTCCTGCTCCTCGCCGTCTTCTGGCTCGCGCTCGCCGGCTTCGCCGTGCCCGTGACCATGCTCGAGCGAAGCCCGGCCGCGGAGGGCTTCTTCGACCGGCTCGCGTACGCGCTCTACCGCTCGATTCGTCTCGCCCGGGCGGAGTACCTGCACGCCGTGGGCGTGGCGGCGGGGCTCATCATCGCCTACCTGCTCGTCGGGAACGTGATCGGCGCCGCGCTCGTCGGCTTCGCCGACAACGGGCGCCTCGCGGCCGGTTCCCTCGTCCAGCTCGTGCTCGCCCCGCTCTTCTTCATCGGCCTCGCCGTCCTCTACTACGAGCAGCGCGCGCGGGCGGCTGTATCCTCGCGGCCCCAAGCCGCCTAGGAGGAGACATGGCCAAGTACCTGATGCTGTCGACGCTGAGCGAGCAGGGGCTGCAGACGCTGCGCGCGAACCCCGATCGGCTGCGGGAGGTGAACAAGGACGTCGAGGAGCTCGGCGCCAAGGTCCTCCACCAGTGGTTCGTGCTCGGCCCGTACGACTTCGTGAACATCATCGAGGCCGAGAACGCCTCGGTGATCGCGGAGCTCTCGGTCGCGCTCGGCGCGCGCGGCAGCGTGCACACGCAGTCCTACGAGATGCTCGAGGTCGACGATCTCCTGAAGCTCCTCGGCGGTTAGGCCCGCGTGGAGGAGCCGACCCGTCTGCCGGACTGGGTGGCGGCCGAGGTCGCCTCCTGGCCGCAGGACGCCTGGGGCGCCCACCAGACGCGGCTGCTGCTCCGCGACGGCCGCGTCCTCGAGCCGGTGGCGGTGCTTCCGAGCGGCGACGTCGTCGGCTGGGGCCCGGCCGGGCACGCCGAGTTCGCCGCCGAGGACATCGTCGCGATCGAGCGGATCGACGAGTGACGTGCGCTAGCGGGTGAAGACGTAGTCGTCGCCCCGGGCGCCGACGTGGCAGCTCCAGCAGACGGCGTCCCGCGCCTGCAGCCCGTAGCGCGCGCCCGCCGTCTCGCGCGTGTACTCGACGAACACCCAGTCGGCGTGCTCCGGGTTCGCCCCGCGCTGCTTCCGCATGATCGCGATCAGGCCGACGAAGTCGGCGCCCGGGCGGGCCGCTTCCTTCACGACGATGGTGCCGTACGGGAAGCTGCCGTCGCCGCGGCGCTCGCGCGAGGCGTAGACGTTCTTCGTCCCGTCGTGCGGGTCCGCGGCGCGCGGGGGGATCGGCGCGTCGTTGAGCCTCGTCCAGCGGCGATAGCCCGCCACGTAGCGCGGCACGCCCGGGGGCGCCTGGGGCCGCGGCGGGGCCTCCGCCTCCTCGGTCATGGTCTCGTCGGTCGTGGTCGTCTCCTCGGTCGTGGCCGTCTCTTCGGTCGTCGTCGCGGGCGCCGTGGTGGCGTCCGGCGTCGAGGCCTCCGTGGCCGGCGCCGAGGCCGGCTCCTCCGACCCGCCGCACGCGGCCAGGAGCGGGAGCACGACGGCGAGGAGCAGCGCGCGCCTCACGAGTCGAACGTACACCACGCTCCTTACGGAGAGATGAACGGCTTCGCCGTCATGGCCCGCTCACGAGAGCCGTGAGTAGGCGACTGCCACGTCGGCGGCCAGCGCGGCGTTCTCGACGATCAGCTTCCGGTTCACCTGGACGGTCTCGCCGCCGCTCGCCTCGTGGAGGTAGGCGAGGACGAAGGGCGTCACGCCCTGGCCGCGCACGCCCTGCCGCTCGGCCTCCTCGACGCCGGCGCGGATCAGCGGCTCCACGTCGAGGCTCCCGTCCGGCGGCCGGGCGAGCACGAGCGCCGAGTGGCGGCCGAGCCGCCAGTGGAACTGGGCGATCTGCGCCGCCTCCTCGACCGTCTGCACGCGGGCGGAGACGGGCGGGCCGCCCTCGGGCGTGTAGAACAGCGGGATCGTGTCCGTGCGCCAGCCGAGCACCGGCACCCCGACCGTCTCCAGGAGCTCGGCCGTCGCCTCCACGTCGAGGAGCGACTTCGCGCCCGACGCGACGACGAGCGCCTCCGTGCGGGCCAGCTCGCCGAGGTCGGCGGAGACGTCGGGCCGCTCCGCCCAGCCGCGGTGCACGCCGCCCAGGCCGCCGGTGCCGAGGAACCCGATCCCGACGGCGCGGCAGACGGCGAGCGTGGCGCCAGCCGTCGTCGCGCCCAGCTCCCCCTTGGCCGCGCACGCGGCGAGGTCCCGGGGCCCGATCTTGCGGGCATCCGGCGAGTCGCCGAACCGCTCGAGCTGCTCCTCGGTCAGTCCGACCTGGATGACCCCGTCGATGACGCCGATCGTGGCCGGGACGGCCCAGCCGACGCGCACGCGCCGCTCCGCCTCGGCCGCCACGGCGGCGCCCTCGCCGTGCGGGAAGCCGTGCGAGACGAGGGTCGTCTCGAGCGCCACGACCGGGCGGCGCGCCTCGAGGGCAGCGCGGACCTCCGGATGGATGCGGATCAGCTCTGCCATCCCGCCTCCTCGACCGCCGGCATCGCGCCCATCCCGGCGACGCAGCGCGCCGCCGCGGCGAGCGCCCGCTCGGCACCTCCGAGCAGGAATCCTGCCGCGAAGGCGTCGCCGGCGCCGGTCGAGTCGACGGCGTCGGCCGCCGCGGCCGGATGCTCCTCCACGCGTCCGTCCCGCCGGACCAGACAGCCGCGGGAGCCCCGCTTGACCACGACCGTTTCCGCGCGCACGTCGCCGACGAGCGCGTCCTCCGCCTCGTTCGCGAAGACGACCTCGGGCCGCGTCTCCGCCACGGCGGCTCGGAAGGCCTCCACGCCCGCCGCCTCGATGGCCGCGGTCGAGGAGAGGTCGACGCTGACGCGGCCCGCCAGGCGGGCCGCCGCCAGCGCCGCGTCTCGGAGCGGGGGGCGCACGAGGCTGTAGCCGGGGAGATGCAGCCACTCGCAGTCCTCGAGCCAGCCGGGGTCGAGCTCGCCCGGCTCGAGCTCCGTCGCCACGCCCCGGTCGCTCAGCATCGTCCGCGCCCCGTCGGGCGTCGCGATCGAGACGACGACACCTGTGCCCGACTCCACCTCCGGCCCGGCCAGCTCGACGCCCCGCCCGCGGAGCTCATCCGCGAGCAGCCGCCCGACGGGATCGGCGGCCCGCTTGCCGACGAAGCGCGCCCGCCCGCCGAGCGCGACGACCCAGGCGGCCACGTTGGCGGCCTGCCCTCCGGCGCCGACCCGTGTGCTTCCGTAGGTGTCCGTGTCTCCGGCGATCGGGCCCTCCAGCCGCACGACGACGTCCAGGAGGAGGTCCCCGAGCGTGCAGATCACGGTCGGCACCCTACAATCGCGCCCGTGGACGGCGAGCGCGGCAGGAGACTCCGGCCCTTCCTCCTCGGCGGCCTCGTCGGGAGCGTGGCGGGGCTCGCCGCGGCCGGCCGCATGAAGGTCCGCGCCAGGCCGCGCGAGCGGGAGACGCCGGCCGGGCTCGCCGCCTTCGAGCAGGCGCCCTGCTACGAGGAGCTCGTCGAGCGCGAGCGACGCGGCGAGCGGCGCTAGCTTCCCAGCTCTTCGAGCGCGCTCTCGGCCGTGAGCAGGTTCCGGGCCGCGTCGCCGATCTCGAGCTCGAGGGCGAGCTCCTGGACGCGCACGGTCTCCTCGAGGAACCGCCGTGGAGTCTCCGCGGGCTCACGGCTCCGCAGCACGAGGAACGGTCCGAACGCGCGGGACTCGAAGTCGGGGCCCGGCGAGGCGGCGGCGACCGAGAGCCGGACGCGTGCCTGGTTCAGCTCGTCCGAGGCGTCGAGGACCCAGACGCCGCGGCCGAGCGGCTCGCCCGCCTCCTCGAGCGTCTCGAGCGCCAGGCGGGGGTCGGCGCGAGGCACGAAGAGCGCGCCGAACGGGGCGCCCTGTTCCCACGCGTCCAGGTACGTCGGCTCGTAGCCGAAGAGGACGTCGTCGGCGCGGCCGGTCGCTCCCAGCCAGGCGGCCGCCTCGGCGCGCGCCGCCGCGCGGGCGGCGGGCTCGCCGGTGTAGAGCCAGCGGGTGCGCTCGAGCCCCCAGGCGAGCTGCGCGGCGACGACGAGGCCCAGCGCGGCCGCCACGACGAGCGGCGCCGCGCGGCCGGCCTCCTCGCCCAGACGCCGCAGGCCGGTCACGAGGGCGAGCGCGAAGAAGGGCAGGAGGAAGATGAGGTGGCGCGTCTCGAGCGCGGCGCCCGAGCCCGAGCGCGCCGCGACGAGCGCCACGAGAGGGACCGCGACGAGGGCGAACGTCAGGAGGGCGGCCTCCGGGCGACGCCGCCGGAGCACGGCGAGGCCGACGGCCGCGACCAGGGCGGCAGGGACCGAGACGAGCAGCCACCCCGCCGTGAAGTCGCCGAGCACCTCCCACAGGTACTCGAGGACGTCGAGGGGCGAGCCAAGCTGCGATCCGCTGCCGGAGCCCAGGCCCACCTCGAAGCGGGAAGCGAGCACGAAGTACGTCCGCCAGAGCGGCCCGGCGAGGACGACGACCGCGGCGAGCGCCACGAGCGGCGCCCGCAGCCGAAGCGGCCGCCGGCGCCGGAGGAGCGCGACGAAGGCGACCTCCGCTCCGAGCACGAGCACGCCGTAGGGCTGCGTGGCCAGGAGCGCGAGCGTCGCGGCGCCCCAGGCTGCCCAGCGGCCCGGCGTGCTCCGCTCGAGGGCGCGGAGGAGGAGCAGGAGGGAGAGCGCGCTCGTGAAGAGGAAGAGCGAGTACATGCGCGCGTAGATCGCGTGGTACAGCAGCGTCCAACTGGTCGCCGTCACGAGCGTCGCGAGCAC